>JBDHHM010000367.1:0-4392 GCA_039589355.1 Gemmatimonadota bacterium
TCGGGTGCCGTGTCGAGCGTCTCGTCGCCCGTGCCTGTGGTCCGCTTGATCATCAGCACGCTGGCCCCGAAGTCCTGCCGGATGTTGAGGTCGCGTATCGTCCGTCCAACGAAAGGCCCGGGCGCCGGGATCTCGGCGACCACGGCGTCGTGGGCTGCCGGCACCGACTCGACTCCGCCCTCCTGGCCTACCGCGGAGGCCATGCTGCCGGCCATGTCGCGCTTGAAGATCTCGGTGTTGTAGCGGGCGATGACATCCTCGGGCCAGATGACACCCGCCAGCCGCCCGTTCTCGAGTACCGGCACCTCGCCGCGGTAGGCGACCAGCATCCTCATCACGTCGGCCAGCGAGTCGGTAGGCCCCTCTAGCACGCCTTCGTCGTCGGTGACGAAAAGCGTGCTGCCGGGATGGTCGATGAACTTCGAGATGAGGGCCAGCAGATGGTCGTCCGGTGCCGCGGTGACGGCGTCGGGTCGCATGACCTCACGCACCTGGACGTGCTGCAGCACGTTGACCGCGCGGCCCCGGTGTATGTCCACTCCGCGGCGCAGCAGCTTCATAGTGTAGATCGAAGCGCGCTGCAGCCGGGTAGCCAGCAGAGTGGCGATGATGCAGCTGATCATCAGCGGCAGGATGATCGTGTACTCCCCGGTCATTTCGAAGATGATCAGGATCGCGGTAATCGGAGCATGGGTGGCCGCCGCGACGACCGCGCCCATGCCGACCAGCGCGTAGGCGCCGGTGCCCGCCGTCGGCGTCGGCCACACGAGGAGGACCACCGTTCCCACCGCACCACCCAGCATGGCGCCGATGAACAGCGACGGTGCGAAGATGCCGCCCGAGCCGCCGGAGCCGATGGTGATCGAGACGGCGACGATCTTCATCACGACGAGGAGCAGCATGAACTTCCACACGAGGTTCCCGTGCAGCGCCTCGCCGATCGCCTCGTAGCCGACGCCGAAGATGTGTGGGAGCTGGATACCGATCAGGCCGATGATCGCGCCGCCGACCATCGCCTTGACGGGTAGCGGCGCGCGCAGCTTAACAGCTCGGTCCAGTGTACGAGACTGTAGGCAGGCAACTCCACGAAGGCAGGAGAGTCGCCCAGGTAATGACGGCTGACGACGGTGGCGGCGACCGACGAGATGACGATCGGCGAGAACTGGGCGACACCGAAATCGCCGAGGATGACCTCGAGTGCGAAGAGCGCCCCGGCGACCGGAGCGTTGAAGGTGCCGGCGATCCCGGCAGCCGCCCCGCACCCGACCAGCGTTCGCATACGTCGCTGGTCGATCTTCAGCCACTGTCCGAGGGTCGAGCCGATGGCCGAGCCGATTTGCACGATCGGTCCCTCACGGCCCACCGAGCCGCCGGTTCCGATCGAGATCCCCGAGGCGAACAGCTTGGCGAGCACGACGCGCGGCCGGATCCGGCCGCCGCGCAGGGCGACGGCCTCCATGACCTCCGGCACGCCGTGCCCCTTCGCCTCCCGGGCGAACAAGTAGATGATGAGGCCGACGATCGCTCCGCCCGCGGCCGGCGCCGCGATCTTCCACCAGGGCGGCAGGGCCGCCAGGTAAGCGAGGGTGACCGGGCCCTCCTGCCAGGCGATCCGGTTCACCGCCTCGATGAGCCAGCGGAAGGCGACGGCGCCGAGTCCGCCCAGCACCCCCACGACCGTCGCGACCAGCACCATGTAGAGGCGCTCGGTCTGGCGCAGATCGTCGTGCAGGTTCCTCAGCTGTCCCACCGCCCGGGTGATCATGTCGTGCTTAATCGGGTGATTGGTAACGGAAGTGGACTCGCCAGGGCCCAGTGAGAATAGCGGGGCACGGGCGGAGCGGAAAGAAGCCGGGCAGGAGAGAAGGCTTGCGATTCGGGCCCTCCCTATTATCATCCCAAGCTTTGGGAGGCCGCTCCCGAGAGCCCAACCATCACCGGAACACCGCTGTGTCCGTACTGGTCGCTCTTGTCCTCGTGCTCCTGCCCGCTGCCGCGTCTGCGCAGCACATGGATCACGCCGACAAAGAGACCAAGATCGAGAACGCGCTCAGCGCCGCTCCAGCCGCGATCGCCGAGGGCGCCGCCGTCGTTGACTGGGAGCTTAACCAGCTCCGCGAGGGCACCAACGGCTGGACGTGCATGCCGGACCCGCCGCAACTGCCGGGCAACGCGCCGATGTGCCTGGATGAGCAGTGGGTGAAGTGGCCGACGCCCGGGGACGACTGGGTACATACCGGGCCGCACGTCATGATCATCGTGCCGGATCCGGCAGCCCTCGACGGCCTGCCCACCGACCCGAACAGCGGTGGCCCCTACGTTATGTGGAAGGGGACACCATACGTGCACATCATGATGCCGGTGGCTGCAGGCGAGCACCTCCACGAAGATCACCGGTAGAGAGCTGGGTCCCCGGCGCCCCAGGCGGCGCCGGGGCTGCGTCCGCCGTCCAGGCCAGGCAGGCCCAACCGCCAAGGAACGCCAGACCCCCAAGAGGGGTAATGCCTAGCGCGTATAGGCTTCCAGAGAAGAACATCGTCCCCCCCGCAAAAGACCAGCCGGCCGCCGTGGCCGCGCGGCCGGGCCAGCGCGCCGCTGCCCAGCCTGCCCCCAGCAGGGCCAGGGCGTGGAGCCACCCCCAGGAAACCAGAGGCAGAGCCCAGGGCCACGAAGAGTCTGTCCATCACGGGCTCAAACCAGGTGCGGAGGATTAACGGTGCCACGTCCGTCGAGCGATCTTGTAGATACCCCTCGCATTGAAGATCCCGACAACAATCCATCCCATAGCTGGGAGGAGTCCTCGTTGGAGTCCGCCGGCCGGGGCGACGGACACGCATCCGTCCTGATCGTCGACGACGAGCAGTCCCTCACCACCGTCCTCTCGAAGGTGCTCGCTACCGACGGGCACAAGTGCCAGGTCGCGTCCAACGGTAAGGAGGCGCTGGCGCTTATGCAGGAGAACGACTTCGACATCGTCGTCACCGACATCACCATGCCCGAGATGACCGGGATCGAGCTGCTCAAGCTCGTTAAGAAGCGCGACACCGAGATCCAGGTCATCGTCATCACCGGACACCCCGACGTCGACTTCGCCGTCGAGGCGATCCGCTCACAGGTCGACGACTACCTGATCAAGCCCTTCGAGATGGGGCAGCTGCGCCACGCCGTTTACCGGGCGCTCGAGCACCGGGCCCTGCTCCAGGAGAACCGGCTCTATCGCGAGCATCTCGAGGAGCGTGTGGACCGGTACTTCCGCGACGGCCTCCGGGCGCTCGCCGCCGCCATCGAGGCCCGCGACCGTTACACCGGCGGCCACCTGGACCGGGTGAGCAAGTACGCCCTGGCGACCGGCACCGAGCTGGGGCTCGGCGAGAAGTCGATGTGGAGCCTCTGGCTCGGCTCGCTCTTCCACGACGTGGGCAAGCTCGCCATCCCCGACGCCATCCTCAACAAACCGGGCCCGCTTACCGAGGAAGAGTACGAGGAAATGAAGCGGCACCCCGAGCTGGGCGTCGAGATCATCCAGCGCATCTCCTTCTTGCTCCCGGCGGCCATGGCGATTCTCCATCACCAGGAACGCTGGGACGGCAACGGCTATCCCGGCGGACTGCAGGGCGAGAGAATCTCCATAGAAGGTCGCATCCTGGCGGTGGCCGACGCCTTCGACGCCATGCTCACCGATCGGCCCTACCGCAAGGCGCTCACCGAGGACTACGCGGTGGGCGAGCTCGAGCGCTGCGCCGGCAGCCAGTTCGACCCCGGTGTAGTGGAGGCCTTCATGCGGGCCATGGGCAAGGGATTCCCCAGCCGCGCCCCCCTCTCCTTGGGCATCGGTGCCGTTCCGCTTCCCGATCCGGAACTGACGGCCAAGACCGAGGTTGACCCTCCACAATCCGCCGAATAAATTGCCGGTCCCGGCGCCAGCGTAGCTCAACGGTAGAGCACGGCATTCGTAATGCCGGGGTTGTGGGTTCGATTCCCACCGCTGGCTTGCTCGGCTGCGGGCGTAGCTCAGTTGGTAGAGCGCAACCTTGCCAAGGTTGAGGTCGCCGGTTCGAGCCCGGTCGCCCGCTCTGATGTTTTCAATGCTGATGCCTGGGAAGGAGGAAGTCACTCGGCGGGCCTTCGGGTCGACTGGGTCGATGTAAACTTCCCAGGCCTCTGACGTAGCGGGGAGTAGCTCAGCCCGGAAGAGCGCTGCGTTCGGGTCGCAGAGGCCGCGGGTTCAAATCCCGCCTCCCCGATTTCAGTAGCCGGTACGCCGGTAGCCGGTAGCCGGTGGAAGGCGACCGACTACTGGCCACCGACCACCGATTAACGGGACGTGGCGCAGTCCGGTAGCGCGCCTGAATGGGGTTCAGGAGGTCGCGGGTTCGAATCCCGCCGTCCCGA
>JBDHHM010000368.1:0-2025 GCA_039589355.1 Gemmatimonadota bacterium
CCCCTTGTCGCCCACCTGCCGGGCGGCGAGGAAACAATCGAACCCTGCGCCCGAACCCAAATCGACCACCGTCTCGCCTGGCTCGAGCGAGGCAATCGCATGGGGGTTGCCGCACCCGAGCCCTAGGTTGGCACCCTCCGGAATGTCGCCCAGCTCGGCGTCCGAGTATCCCATGGCGGTGGCGAGTTGCTCGGGTCCGTCGGCATCGGTGCCGCAGGAGCATCCGCATCCCGTCTGGTCGTTCGCGGCAATCTGACCGTAGCTGTCTCTGACGGCGGTCCGGATCTCGTCTGGTGAGGCATGTTTCATCTGGATGTTCTCCTTGTTGCTGTTCTCATGGGTTGGGCAATGAATCCTGAGAAGAAGTCCCCCAGCTGCCGGAGCACGTCGGGTTCGACCCAGCACCGGATCTCGCGGCCGCAGCGCTCCGTCGCGATGAGTCCGGCGCGGGTCAGTTCTTTCAGGTGGTGTGAAACGGTCGGCTGCGCGATGTCCAGGTCGGCCGCCAACTCGCCCACGCAGCGGCGCATGGCCTCGTCGCCCGTGCATGAAGTGCCCGGCGTGCAGCAGGTGGCCAGCTGGAGGAAGATCTGGAGGCGGTGCGGGTGTCCCAGTGCCTTGAACGTGTCGGCGAGGGGGTCCAGGTCAATAGTTTGATAGTTTGACATACATCAATATATTAACCCCACGCCCGTCTGTCAACCGTCTCATCCCAGCTGAGGTCAGAGAGCCTCTAGAACGCGCGATATCTGGGCGGAACCATGCCGTTTGCCCGGAAGTACGGCACCATCTGGCCGCGGGTCCAGTAGCCGTGCTCGAGCGCTTGGAGGTACACCCGCCACTTCTCCATCTCTTGCCCGAATAGCTTGGTCTCGGTCTGGAATTCCTCGGCCGGAAGCTCGCGGAGGCTCTGCATTACCCAGTCGTAGGCCGCCGTGACAGCCCCGACCAACGCCTCCTGGTCGTTCAGGTACTCCGCCGTGTCCCCAAAGCTCGGCATCGGCACGCCCAGAATGCCGAGCGCGACGAATAGCGCGTTGTCCACCGCCGCATGCTCGACCTGCTCGGCGAAGTCGCGCACCTCGGGGGTCGGCGCCCAGCGAAGCGCGGAATCAGGAATAGCCCGGGCGAAGTCGATGTCCATCGCCCTGCCTTGCTCGAGCCCGTGGAGCAGGAGCGCGCGAATGGTCTCGACCTCGATTGTCGGCCCGGATCCCCCTGCCCCGCCTGCCTCTTGTGCGACGGTCATCTCCGGCATGGCTGTGCCAACGACTACACCTATGGCGGCTATCGCAATTCGAACTCTCATACCCACGCTCCCTGGAGAGGATTGGGCCAAGGGCATGTCCTCCTTGGCACGGGCTATTCCGAAGAATAGACCCCGGTAACGTCTTCGGCCAGAGCGACGCCTCGACTCTGCGCACCGCCGCGTCAGGCATTGCTATGGCTGCGGGCGAGTCTTGACACTCCCTTGACCCGGGAGTCCCAGAATAGCGATGAGGTCGACCCTGCGGAGGTGGAACTAGCACTTCATGGGGAATTCACGATGACTTGGACGGTACGGTGGTAAGTAGAGTACGAAAGCAGGTCGACCATGGATGTGTTGGTGTGAGGACAGGGTGTGCGGATGTTTGAGCTCTCGAAGTGGTACTGCGACTGTGTAAGTGACGAGGGCACAGCGTTCGTCGGGTACTGGGCCCGACTGCGCTGGGGGCCACTCGTCCTGCCCTACGCGGCCACGCTTCATAAGGCCCCCGCTAAGTCCACCCGCGAGCGGTACACAATACTTCCCTGTCCCGCACCGGTCATTCGAAATCGAGAGCTTCACTGGAACTCGAAGCGCCTCGGGGTCCGGGGAGTATGGCGTGCTCGGATGCCAGGCTATGGGCGCGCGCTGCTCCAGGCACCCGAGGGAGCTATCGTCTGGGACTGCCAGGCTCCGAGTGCTGAGTCCCGCCTCGACTTCGCGAACGGGAGACAGATGGCGGGACTGGGATACGCCGAGCACATCAGGTTGTCGATTCG
>JBDHHM010000369.1:0-2011 GCA_039589355.1 Gemmatimonadota bacterium
CCGCCGATCAGCCCCATCGCCAGGGCGAATATCACACCTCGCAGCAGCAGGTCGGGCGTGACACGGAATGCGAACGCCACCTCGCTCATCGACACCCAGTTCGTCGTACTGGTGACGATCCCGTTCAGCGGCAGCGCGAACAGGCAGCCGAGTACTCCGCCGATGAAGGCGATGACCAGCGCCTCGAACAGGAATGACGAGAGGACGCTTAAGGGCCGGAACCCGAGTGTGAGGAGCACGGCAATCTCGGGGGCTCGGGCACCCACCGCAGCGTACATCGTGTTGACGGCGCCGAACACGGCGCCGATCGCCATGATGCCGGCGATGAAGACGGCGGCGAAGTTGAGGATCTGGGTCAGCAGGTACGACTGGTTGGCGTAGAAGTCGTACTCGCGATGCGCATCCACCTGCAGCCGCGGGTCGTCGGCCAGCGCCTGTTGGATCGACTCGAAGGCCGCCGGATCGTTCATCCGGAAGGTGACCGACTGGAAGACTTCGCCGCGGAACGCGGGCATGAACTGCTCGTTCTCGCCCCAGATCTCCGACTCGAAGGCCGAGCCGCCGGCGGCGAAGTGACCGACCACCGTCCAATCGCGGTTCCCGAAGCTCAGAAGATCGCCGATCTGCGTATCCGCGAAGCGGCCGACGATGCTCTTGCCGATTATGATCTCCGAGGTGCCGGGATTGATCATGCGGCCGGCGACGATCTCGACGTTCTGGCGCACGTCAAAGACCTCGGGGTTGATCCCCCGCGCCACCACCAGCGCCTCACCGACACCGGGGCGGTCGAGGCTCACCAGCACGTAGACCTCGGGGCTCACCATCGGCCGGCCGCCGGGCCCATCGGCGACGAACGGCATCCCCGCCAGGATCTGCGCCGTCTCCCGGCTGATCCCGCTCACCAGCTCGCTGTCGGCGCCGGTGCGAACCACCAGGACGTTCTCGGGCGAGCCGGTCCCGGTGAGCGCCGCGCGGAAGCCGCGGGACAGCGCCATCATGGCGATGAAGACGAGGACGACGAGCGCCATCCCCAGGGCGGTGGTCAGCGTGGAGACGGGTCGCTGCCTAACGCTTCGGACGTTATAGATGAGCGGGATCTTCATCGCCTTCTCCTAGCACGGCACTATGCAACGCGCCGCAGCGTTCCGGCCACCGGCAGGCGCGCCGCCTGCCAGGCCGGTACGAGACCGCTGACTAATCCGAGCACTAAGGCGATCGCCATGCCAATGGCAATCGTCACCCATTTGACCTCGAAGCCGGGCAGGAAGCCGGCGCCCTGGAACTCGGTGCCGTCGAAAAAGAGCTTGGCCCCGAACACACCAAGCAGGCCGCCGCCCACCGTGATCGCCGCCGCCTCGACCAGCACCAGAACGAGCAGCAGCCGGTCGCCGAAACCCAGCGTCTTCAGCACGGCTACTTCGCTCATCCGCTCGCGCGCCGCCATCATCATCGCGTTGGCGGCGACCAGCAGTATGGCGAAGAAGACCGCCATGCCGATCACATTGACCAGCATCCCAACGTTACCCCACATGGTGAGGAAGCTGGTCTGGAAAGAACGCTCGGTCTCGGTCTTCGTCGCGGCCCGCGAGTTCCTAAACTGATCGTCGACCGCCCGGGCGACGGACGCGGCGAGTGCCGGGTCCTCGATCTGCAGAACGTACCAGCCCGGCGTCATCCGGCCGCCTGTGTTCTCGTACAGATACTCCCAGTGAAAGAAGAACCACTCGTCGCCGACGGCCGGTTCCGACGGCTCGTAGACCGCCCGCACGGTGAACGGCCACTCCTGATCCGGGGCAAAGATCGTGCTGCGCAGGTTGACCGTCTGGCCGAGCCGCCAGCCGAACCGCTCCATCAGGCCGCTGCCGACGATCGCCGCCGTACGCTCGGCCATGAAGGCCTGCCGCTGTTCCTCCGGCATGACGAACTCGGGGTACATCGGCAGATAGCTATCGGCTTTGATGGCCAGGCTGGCGAACCAGTCGCGCGGGTCGCGGTAGACGCCGCCGAACCA
>JBDHHM010000370.1:0-2523 GCA_039589355.1 Gemmatimonadota bacterium
GTTCGAGTAGTCCAGGTGCAGTTTCATCGCCTCCTGGACCCAGGCGGGCGACGGGCTCACCCCGCCGTTGTTGAGGTTGATCAGGCTGCGGTCGACGGTGAACGCTTGCGCCACCTCGAACCAGAAGTCCTCGTCCTGGGCCACCTGCGCCGGCGAGCCGGGATGCTTACGGAGCTCGTCGGCGATCTCGGCGGCGCGAGAGAGGCGGAGCGGCGTCAGCGGTACGCCAGCAGCCGCGGCGACCGCGGGCAGGCCAATGGCTCCTGCTAACGATCGTGTCGTTAGTTCGTTGCCGTTTCCTGTTCGCTCGGCTTGCGCGGCATCATCTCATCGCGCATCGCGAGGTGATACACGGTGGCTGCCACAACCACCGCCGCCTGTTTGAGGTCGTCGATCACCAACCGCTCGTAGCGGTCTGCGAACGTGTGATGTGTCCGTGAGGAGTACTCGATCGGATCCGTCGAACGACAGGTGATCGGTACCACCAGTGTTTCCGTGCTTCACGGCCACTACGCCCAGATCCCTGAACGGCCAGAGGATCTGCTCGAAGACCGGGATCGCCGCTTCGTTCATCTGGTCCCAGATTCCGCGGATCCGACCGGTGCCGTTGTCCACGTTCACATAGGCGGAGATCTGAGGCCACAGCTCCTCGTGGTTTTGCACCCAGTAGCGTGAGCCGAGTAGACCCTGCTCCTCGGCACTCCATAGCGCGATGCGGATCGTCCGACGCGGTTCGAGGTCGAGCTCCTTGAGGATCCGGAGTGCCTCCATCATCACGACGCAACCGGCCACGTTGTCGGTCGCGCCGGTGCCGGGGTACCACGAGTCCAGATGGCCGCCGAGCATGACGTACTCGTCCGCGAGGTCGGTGCCCGGTATGTCGCCCAGCGTGTTGTACGCCTGGAGGTCGTCCTCGTAGAACTCATTGACCACCTCGATCTCGAGCTGCACAGGGATGCCGCGCTCAAGGTTTCGGTAGATCTGACCGTACTGCTCGTGCGCGATGACGAGCTCGGGAGCCGGGATAGCGTTCGCCGGGTCACGGCCCGAGCCACCCGATGCACGAAGGATCCCGTACGTGCGGGACGAGGGTGAGAGGATGCCGACGATGCCCTCTTCCTGCATGAAGGCTGCGATCGTGTCGCGCATCGCGCGCTGTTGCCGCCACCTCTGTATCATCTGCTCCCGTTGCGCCGGATCGACCTGCGGGCGCTCTCGCGCTTCAGCCGGCGCCAGCAGCTCTTCGGCCGAGCTCCGCAGCGGCCGCGGCTGCCACTCGGGCTCGATCACCTGAGGCTCTCGCGTCAGGACGAAAGCACCGCGCAGCTTCCCCCGATAAGGCTCCAGGTCCGCTGTGCTCCCCGCCTGAACGATCATCGCTGGCCCTTTCGCCACCCCGTCCGTGCTGCCGGTCCAGGCGGCTGGGAGAGCCTGGAGGATCTGGGTATACGGTTCGGTGATGCGGCCGCTGTAGTACATGTTGTGCCAGCCGCGCCCGAACTCGCCCCACGGCTCGACGACCACGTTCTGCAGGCCGAACCCCTCCAGCGTCTCCGCCGTCCAATCGTTGGCCCGGCGCATCCCGGGCGAGCCGGTCAGTCGGGGGCCTATCACATCGGTCAGGTAGCCCGCCAGCTCCGGGATTCGCGACCGCTCTAGTCCCTCTTCGCGGATGCGCCGAACGACGTCGAGGTCGACGGCCTCCTGGGCGACCTGGGCCGGGGCGTACGAAGCGTACGAGAGTAGGGCAGCGCCTACGACGGTTGCAGCGCGAAGCAGGGGTCGCATCTGTCCCTCCTTGCTGATCGCCGGTTGGATGATGACGTCTTCTATGCTAACGGCTTTGAGATACGGAATCGCCCAAGGCCGCGCAACCGGGCGGGTACGCTGAGCCGCTCCGGTTGCCCGTCTTGGACGACAGACCCATAATCAGACCCGGGAAACCGGGTTGTGACTGGTACGTCTAGCGGAGTCACACCGTCGGAGGGATCCCGACCGTGGCAGTGCCTCGAACATCCAGAAGTTACCCGCCTGGCCCGCAGTTAAATACAGCCGGTGCTAGTTTTGCGCGTCCTCATCTCATGTGGGGTCTGAGCTATGACTGAGGCATGGAAGGAAGTGCGCGTCTTCATCTCGTCCACATTTCGGGACATGCAGGCGGAGCGCGATCACCTGGTACGATTCGTCTTTCCGCTGCTACGAGAAGAGCTGCTCGTACGCCGCATCCACTTCGTGGACGTCGACCTACGCTGGGGTGTCACCGGCGATCAGGACGCTTTCGATCTATGCATGGACGAGATCGATCGCTGCCACCCGCGGTTCATCTGCATGCTCGGTGGCCGCTACGGGTCGCAACTGCTGGCAGGCAGAACTCCCGCAGGCGAGCTGGCGGCGGAGGAGCAGGCGGTTCTGACCGACCTGTACGCCCGTGACGATGAATCGGGAACATACCGGCTGCGCGCTAAGCCGGCGGCCAAGGCCGACGTCAAGCTCTGGGAGGCGAACGGCGACATCGCCGTGGAC
>JBDHHM010000371.1:0-2005 GCA_039589355.1 Gemmatimonadota bacterium
CTAGTCCTGGCCCGGCAACGTCAGCGTGGCGACGCAGCCGCTGCGGTCGCTGCGATTCCGCAGCTCGAGGGTGCCGCCGTGACCCTCGGCGATCTGACGGCTGAGGACGAGGCCGATCCCCGAGCCGCCCGGCCGGGTGCTGTAGAAGGGGACGAAGAGGTTCTTTGTATTGGAAAGCCCGGGACCCTCATCCCGCACCCACACCTCCAGCTTGCCACCGTCGCGTCCCCAGCCGACCTCCACGGCGCCGCCCGTCTCGAGCGCCGCATCCACCCCGTTCCTGACCAGGTTGATGAGCAGCTGGTCGAGCTGGTCTCCATCGGCGAGGATCGTTACGTCGGGACCGTCACACACGGTGACCGGCAGGCGCGTCTCGAGCTCGGCAATTCGTCGGACCCAGGCCCCGACCTCAACCGGACCGGGCACCGGCGGCGGCAGCCGCGCCAGGTCGGCGTACGACGCCATGAAGCGGCTCAACGCCTCCGAGCGGCCGGAGATCACCTTGAGGCCCTGCTCCACATCCTCGTCCAGGTCGGCGGGCCGCGGCCGGCGCCGCGTCAAGCTCAGTAGGCTCTCCGCCGTCGACTTGATTGGGGCCAGCGAGTTGTTGATCTCGTGGCTCAACACGCGGATGAGGCGCTTCCACGCCTGTCGCTCCTCCTGCCGCAGCGCCTGGCTTAGGTCGGCCAGCACCAACAGCCGGTGGGGCACTCCGCCCTGACGGAAAGTCGTTTGCCGTACGTCCCAACGCCCCAGGCGGCCCTGGAAGGTCAGGTCCATGGTCCCGGGGCTCTCGTCCAGAGGTCGGGAGAGACCGAGCGAACCCGCGTCGCGGCCGATCAGCCTCTCCAGCGGCTGGTCGAGCAGGCGTTCAGCGGCTCGATTTGCGAGCCTCAGTCGGCCTGCGGCGTCGAAGGCGAAGACCGCTACATCGATCTCTCCCATCACGCGACGCAAGAGCGCCGTCGCCTCCAGGGCGCCGAGCCGCTGCTCACGAAGCGTTTCGCCGAGGATGTTCGCCTCCAGCATGGCGAGTCCCAGCGGGCCCCTCGGACTACTGCGTCTGGCCCTGATGGAATAGTCGCCCTCGCGCAGACCGGCGAGCATGTTTGAAAGTGTCTGCAGGGGACGGATGACGCGCTCCCTCACCGCGAACGCGTAGCCCACCCATACGGAGGCGACCAGCAGCGTGAAGGTCCACTGGATCTTGGTCGAGTAGTCACCGCTCCAGAGCAGGATCGCCGCCACGAGCGTACCGGGCAGCCCGGCGATCAGCGTCATAACGAGTATGCGCTGTTCGTGGCGCAGTCTGGTCATCCGCCGTCTCTAGTGTGGCAGGTCGTAGCGCTGGAGGCGCCGGTATAGCGCGCTGCGGCTGAGGCCGAGCGCCGCAGCCGCCTGGCTCACGTTGCCGCCATGACGCTCGAGCGCCCTCTGGATAAGATAACGCTCCGCTTCCTCCAATCTCATCTCCTCGAGCGGCGCGCCGCCATCGCTTCTCGATCGCAGCCCCAGATCCGAGGCACGGATCGTCGCGCCGCGCGCCATCAGGACGGCGCGCTCGATCACGTGCTCGAGCTCACGCACGTTGCCGGGCCATGTATGCTCCAGCAACGCTTGCATCGCGTCGGCCTCGAAGCGCTCGACAGGCTTTCGATACCGCTCGGCCATACGCAGGAGGAAGTTGTTAGCCAGCAGGGGAATATCCTCGCGCCGATCGCGCAGAGGTGGTAGCTCGATCTCCACCGTGTTGAGCCGATATAGAAGGTCTTCCCGGAACCGTCCCTCGGCGACCTCCTCGAATATGTTGGCGTTCGTGGCCGATAGGAGTCGGACATCAACATGGCGCGTCTTCGATGAACCGACGCGCTGGAGTTCGCCGGTCTCGAGCACACGCAGCAGCTTGGCCTGCTGCTGGAGCGGTACGTTGGCGATTTCGTCCAGGAAGAGCGTTCCGCTATGTGCCAGCTCGAAACAGCCGATGCGGTCGGACTTGGCGTCGGTG
>JBDHHM010000372.1:0-2155 GCA_039589355.1 Gemmatimonadota bacterium
ACGATCGAGTGGCACCTCGAGCATCGGCGCGACGCCGAGCCGCCCGGCTGGGAGCTGCGCGAACAGGAGGCGAAGCTGGCCGAGCGCTGGCTGGCCTTCTTCAGCGGTCTCGGGTGAGCTGAGACAGGAGACGCAGCGCCGACTCGACCCGCGGACGTAGCTCCGGATCCGCATCCTTCCACAGCTCTGTGAACGCGCTCAGGTGAGCGACGGCCTTCGCCGTGTCGCCGAGGGCGAGGTACGCCCTCGCGGCCCGCTCGTGGGCTATGGGGCGGGTTGGGCCGTACATGCCCAGGTTGGTCCAGTTGAGGCGGTAGCTGCTGGTCAACGAGTCGTAGAGGGCCGCCGCGCTTTCCGTCTGGCCCGCCGCAGCGTAGGCATCACCGAGTAACAGGCCCGTGTCGCGGCGCAGCATGCCGGCCACGTCGGCGCGCGATTGCTGCAGGTGCTCGATGGCGTCATCGACGCGGCCTTCCTGCAGCGCGATGATCCCGCGCACCTGTTCGCCGATTCCAATGGGAACCACGGCGCCGGAACCGATGACGGAGTCCAAGCGCAACAGAGGCTCGCGCGCCCGTGCCAGGTCGCCGGCCAGCGCATATCCGGTGGCGAGGGCGCCGAGCCCGAGGTTATTCAGTAGGTACTCCGTCTCCTGCAACGCCGCTTCCCTGGTTCTCTCCAGGAGCGGCAGGGCGCGCTCCGGCGCGCCGGCCGCCAGCATGGCGTATTCCAGATCGAGGAGCGCCAGGTAGCTCGCCAACCTCACACCGGAGGCCACGCCCAAGTCGACCGCCGAATCGGCGTAGGCCAGCGTCGCGCCGACATCACCGCGCAGCGCCGCCAACGACGACAGAAACATGTGACCCCAGGCCGACAGGTAGGGGCGCGAGTCAGCCGCTAGGGCCCTGGCGGCCGTTTCGGCGTCCTCGAAGTCATCGGCGTACAACGGATTCGCCACCAGCGCGAACAGGGTGCCGGAGGCGTCCGGGTACTCGGCGATCAGGAAGGCGAGCGCCGAGTCCGCTGCCGCGTGGTCACCCAGGGTACGCGCGATGCTGGCCACGTTCACGTACCCGGTCGGGCGGTCGGGCGTGATCTCGACGGTACGCCGGTAGAGCGGGGCGGCGTCCTCGTAGCGGCCCATCCCCTCGTAGATGTCGCCCAGGTTGTTGACGGCGACGTACGACTCCGGGTCGCGCTCGATCTCGAGCTCGTAGTAGTAGGCGGCGGAGTCGTAGCGAAACCGCCAGGCGTGATAGAGCGCTCCCACCAGGTAGCGCTCGCGACGCTCGACCCGGTCGATATGGGCGTAAGCTCGATCGACGTAATGCTGCGCCTCCGCCGCGTAGCCCATGTTGCCGTAGTAGATGCTCAGCGCCCGGTACGCCGTGGCGAACGCCGTGTCGAGCTGCACCGCCTGCTCGAGCAACGGGATCGCCAGGTCCTGGCGGCCGGTGCGACCGTAGTAGGAGCCGTTGGCATAGAGCTCCAGCGCCTCCAGCGATCCCGTCGTTACCTGGGGCAGCGGCTCGCTGCGCCGCAGGCTGCCGAGCGTCTCGCCCAGGTGGCGGCGGACCAGTCGCGACAGCCGCTCCACCGTCGCGATCACATCGTCATCGCTCGCCGCCGTCTCGCGCACCCGCACGACCACTTCGCCGCTCGCCGCCTCGATGATCCGCGCGCTCAGCTGGTAACCCGAACCCAGTCGCGTTACCGAGCCGGAGATGACGACGGGGTAGCCCTCGCGCCGCGCGGCATCGATCGCCACCTCCTCGGTGACCGTCGTCGTGTCGGGCAGGCGCATCCGCCCGAGCACGCCGTCCAGCTCGGCCCGATCGACGACCCCGACGTGCTCCGAGCCCGCCAGGTCGGTGACCACCGCCGTGTGAACGGCGAAGCCCAGCGCGGACTGCTCGGTCTCGTTGCCGAACTGCGCGACGACAACCTCGTCCCGCTCGCTCAGCAGGTCCGCCGCCTCCGCCCTCACGACAAGTCCGGGGAACCGACGAACAGCCAGACCGCGGCGACCACACCCCAAATGGCGAAGAACGCCACGCCGACCAGAATCGCGTTCCGCCAGTTGAACACGTGCTTCAGCCCGGCTGTCGGCTCGCCGACCCCGGCCACGGGCTCGAGCTCGGTGTCGTCGAGGTCG
>JBDHHM010000373.1:0-3775 GCA_039589355.1 Gemmatimonadota bacterium
ACCATGTGGAAGTCGAACCCGGCGTTCACGGCGAACTGCTCCGTGACCGGGTACTCGAGGCCGGTCCCCACCTGGAGGCCGAAGTCCCAGCGCCGGGCCGAGGTCTCCAGGTTCTTCGAGCCGTAGGCTCCCAACCCTATCAGAGCGAACGGGTAGTACGGCCCCCAGCGGCCGAGCGCTTTCGCGATAGCCGACATGAGGATGACGCCCTCGTTGTCCGCCGTACCCGGCCGCTCGGCGTCGAAGGAATGGAAGCTGAGCTGGCCGCCCACCCGGACCAACGGCGAGAGCGCGTACTCGCCCCGGCCGCCCGCGACGAAGCCGGGGTCGAGGAAGACGTTCATGTTGCCCACCGGCCAACCGGCGCCCAGGAAAAGGTTGAGGTAGAGATAGCGCGGCTGGAGCTCCGCGTCCTCCTGTGCCCGGGCAGGTGGTGGGGCGAGGAGGAGGAGCAGCAAGGGTGCGATCGTGAACCGTGCGTTCATTCCGATTCGCTCCCCTCGTCCGTCTCCGTGAGCAAACTCACGTAAGCGGTGAGCAGGCGCGAGCGCAGGTCGCCGACGCTCCTGTTGCGGCTGCGGAGTAGCGCGGCGTAGAAGCGCTCGGCCTCCTCCAGCTCGCCGATGCGTAGCAGCGCAATCGTCCCGCCGTCGTGTAGCTCGTCGGTCATGATGTAGCCGTTCCGGTGGGCCTCCGCCTCGAGCAGTCGCTGGGCCGCGGCGGCCGCACCCTCGAAGTTCCAGCCGGCGAGGCCGTGCCTGAACGTCACGACGTCGCGCACGACTTCGGGTCCGTCGTGCCGGTCGATGAACTCGAGCGCCGAGCGGAAGAAGTCCTCGGCGGCGAAGCCCGCCGTCCCCGCATGCAGGTCGCGGTCGACCTCGCGGAGGTCCCTGAGCCAGGCCACCCAGTCGGCCGGCTCACCGCCGACCTCGAGCAGCGCGCGCCAACCCGCCCATCGCTGGCGTGCCTCGCCGAGGGCGGCGGGCATCCCGGCAGTGTCGGACACCCCGTAGCCCGGGTTGCCGTTCAGCGCCGAGGCCACCGCCAGCGCGCGCATGCGCGACACCGCCGGGATCGGCGGCGCCCCCTCCATCTCGGGCGCGGCGCGGCGGCCGAAGAAGGGCGCCGTGAACTCGAACGACTGGATCGGCAGGTACAGGAAGCCGGCGGCCGCCCGGTCGAGGAAGCGGGCGCGCTCGGCGAGCAAGTCGAGCACTGGATAGAAGTCGGAGTTCGGCTGGGCCCAGCGGTCGAGCACCGGGGCGAGCGCCGCGCGGTGCGTGAGCCGGGTACTCTCCAGCGCGCCGGGCGTGAGCAGCTCGGTGTGACAGAGGTCGGCGGCGATGTCCGGCAGCTGGAAGACGGACCAATCCGGCGCGGGCAGCTGGTCGCCGACGGTGGCGACGACGAGCATGTCCGCCGCCTGGGTCAGGAAGATTTCGTAGTCGTCGAAGTTCTGATGGATCGCGGCGAGCACGCTGAGCACCAGGCCGTCGTCGATCTCGTAGAGGTGCAGCCACTGGCCGAAAACACCGCCCTCGGACAGGTAGCCCCTGATGTGAGCGTAGAACTCGGCGGCGAACAGGCTGGATATCCCGCTGACCCACGGGTTCGACGGCTCGGAGAAGATCACGTCGTACTTGCGTGGCGTCGAGGCGAAGTACGTCTTGGCATCCTCGATCACGATGCGCGAGCGCGGGTCGTCGAAGACGCGCCGATTCGCCGGGTAGAGGGCCCGCGACCCGTTGATCATCTGCGGCTCGATTTCGACGGTGATCACTTCCTCGAGCCCGGGGACCCCGAGCAGGAAATGGGATGACATCCCCGAGCCCTGGCCGATCACCGCCGCGATCCTGGCGTCGGGCTTGTGGGCCAGGGTGACCAGCGGCGCCATCGTCTGGGTCGCGGCGTCGGTGAGCAGCGGGACCCGCGGCGTCGAGTCGCTGCACGGCTCCAACCACTCGGAGGAAAGCGAGGCGTCCGGCTTGCCGTGAGATCGCCGGAAGCCACGTGCCGATCCACCGAGACCGTGGCGGTGCGCCCGTCCTTGTAGAACAGCCCCTCCCAGGCGCCGGGCTCACTGATCGAGCCGTAGCGGTAGACGCCGCTGATCAGCAGGCGGTGGTCGAAGTTCTTGGTGAGCGTGAACCAAGATCGCGGCGCCCAGCGCCATGTCCAGTGTCGCACCGCCTACGATCAGACCCTTGAGCCCGATCAACGGCATCAGCAGGAAGCCGGCGGCGCCGACGCCGAGTATGGCGCCGAACGTGTTCACTCCGTACACACCTCCGATCGAGCGCTCACCAGCGCCCGCCACCAGCAGCGTGCGGGTGATCAGCGGTAGGGTCATCCCGGCGCAGAACGAGGCCGGGAACATGATCGCCAGACAGATCGCGTAGCGGGCCACCGTGAAGCCCACGTAGCCGCCCTCCGAGCGGGCGAACGTACCCATGAGGTCGGCGGTCCAGTAGAACGAGGCGCTGTAGAGGGCGAGCGTCGCCAGCGCGCACAGACCCATGGCGAGCTGAACGATGCCCAGCGCCCGCAACGGGTGGCGCCAGCGGTCGGCGCGCCCCCGCACCCACAATGAGCCCAGCGCCAGCCCCAGGATGAAGGCGGAGAGCATCAGCTCGAACGAGTGCGTCGCGCTACCTAGGACCAACGCCAGCATGCGCAGCCAGCCGATCTCGTAGGCGAACGAGGCCACCGCCGTCCCGAACGCCACCGCCAGTAGCAGGCGCACCAGCTGATCCGTCGAGAGCAGCGAAGCCTGCGCATCCGCCGCGATCGCCTCGACCTGCGTCTCCACCTGCAGCGCGTCCTTCGAGGGATAGCGGTTGGCGACCACCGTCGTGATCCCGGCGACCAGCACGTTGATCGCCGCGGCGCTGAGCAGCGTGCCCGGCAGACCGACGAAGCCCAGCAGGAAGAACCCGGCTATCAGCACGCCGACCGCGGCGCCCAGGCTGTTGGTGAAGTAGAGGGCGGCCAGCACGCGGCCCGGCTGCGCGCCCGGCCGGCGCAGCACGCCGGCGGCCATCAGCGGGAACGTCGCGCCCAGCAGGACCGACTGCGGCAGGATCAGTAACGCGGCCAGCGTCCACTTGAAGAGGTTGAGGAAACCGGAGCCTGTGAGAATATCTCGTGGAAGAAGAGCCCGATCACACCGACGATCAGCTCGGCACCCACGTACCACTTCAGCGGATCGTGCAGGCGCTCCGAGCGGGCGCCGGCGATCAACGCACCCAACGCCATCCCACCCAGGAAGATCGCGATCACCAGACATCTCGTAGATCAGGCCGGCCGCTCCCGAGAGGGTGAATACCGCGTACAGCGTGAGTCGCATGTTCCGCATTAGCTCGCTCGCCGGGCGAAAGACGCCCGCAGGTCTCGGTGATGTGTGTCGGGGGATGCCGCCGGGGGAAAGAAGGGCGCGTGCGGGTTATGCGAAGATAGGGAGCGAGAAGCGTAGGGTCAAGTCAGGTACTGACTTAGGTGGTCCACCGGGGGGGCGTCGGGGCGGTTGTCTCGCTCCGGCCTCCCCCGCGCTCACGGTCAACCGTGAGCGCGGGCTCGCTAACACCAGCTCCGCTCGACGACACGCCCCGACGCCCCCCTTGGTCCACAGGGGTTCATTCGTTCCCGCCAGTCACGAACCCAAGCGCGCCCAGCCGAGCGTGCCTTGCGCCTCGGTCTAGATCCCAAACGGCCTGCCGCGCGACGCCTGCGCCCGCGCCGGCACAACCTGGCCCGCCTCGAGACGCGTTCGGTC
>JBDHHM010000374.1:0-3987 GCA_039589355.1 Gemmatimonadota bacterium
GGGCGGCCTGGCCGCTGGCCTCGCGATCTGGATCGGGCCGTTCGCCCTACGCTGGGTAGGAGCAGCCGACGTCAAGCTGGTGGCGGCGATGGGCGTCTGGCTCGGCCCGCTGGCAACTTTGAGGGTGAGCCTGGCCAGCGCCCTGGCCGGGGGGCTCATGGGCCTCGTCTATCTGCTGGCGAAGCATCGACGAGCCGCGCTGGAGGTGTTGCAGGTTCAGCTGTTGCAGCTCCGAGTCACGCGGCGGTTTTCGCCGGGAAGCGAGGCAGCGGTGCGCGAACGTGGAATGCCGTACGCCGCAGCGATACTCGCGGGCCTGCTGGCGGTACGCCGCAGCGATACTCGCGGGCCTGCTGGCGGTGATGCTTCTCAGCGGTCAGCTGTAGAGAGAGGAAGTGTCGAAAGGCGAATGAGTGTGAGATCTGGAGCGCGCTGGACTGATGAGCAGGGGTCGGCGGCGATCGAGTTTGCGCTGGTCGCGCCGCTCTTGTTCATAATCGTCTTCGCAATTATCGACTTCAGCCGCGCGTACTACACTCTCAACGACCTGACCGCCGCGGTCCGGGAGGGTGCACGTTACGCGTCGAGCCTCGACGACCCACTAGTGCGTCAGGACGAAGTCAGGGAAGTCGTCAGGAATTTCGCTCTCTCGTTCGCCGGTGACACGGTAATGGACACCCAGATCGAAGTCACTTTCGAAGCAGGGGGACGCGTGCGCGTGGCGATCACCGATTACCCCTTCGAGTTCCTGACGCCGCTCCCGGGTCTCTTGGGACTCAGCGACGTGAGTATCACTCGCCAGGCGATCATGAAATGGGAACGAGCACCGGTGCCGTAGCAGGCGCCTTGACCCAGCGAAGTGGAGCGTAGCGGTATGTCTGAGACCAGGTTCACGATCGTATTCGTTGTGGCGCTGCTGCTCGGTGCGGGCGCGACGTTTGGCGTGTACAAGTTCGTCAACGCTCAGCGAACGGCGTCCGCACAGCTCGGGCGAATCGAAACGGCGCCCGTTGTGATCGCCTCCGAGGAGATCGGCGAGGGTCACGCGGTAGAAAAGGGCCAGTTGGTCGTTCGCTACTTCCCTCTGGATGCAATACCCGAAGGCAGCTTCGCGGATGAAGACAGCGTAGTCGACCGCGTGGCGCGTTCCCGGATCTATCCGGGCGAGGCGGTCATCGACTGGAAGCTGGCTCCTTTGGGCGCGCAACCGGGTATGGAGGTCAAGATCTCGCCCGGCTATCGCGCCATGGCCATTCGCGTGAGCGACATCGTCGGCATCACCGGACTGATCCGGCCCGACAGCCGCGTCGACGTCCTCGTCACGATGAACGCCGAGCGGGGCGGACGGTCGCAGCCGATCGGCAAGATCATCCTCCAGAACATGCGCGTGCTGTCGGTGGGCACGCAAATGGACCGCGGCGATCCGAGCAAGCCGATCATCTCGAGCGCCCTCACCGTCGAGTGCACGCCCGAGGAGGCTGAAGTTCTCGCCGTCGCGATGAACCAGGGCTCCCTCTCGCTGGCCCTACGAAGCTACGGCGACCCCGACTTGCCCGTGACCCCGGGGGCCACGAGGGAGCAGGTCTTGGCCGGGATAGCGGTCCTCCGACCGCGGCCGACGCCTCGGCCGGTGCGCCGGACGCAGCCGCAACCGGTCGTAACGCCCGAGCCGGAGGCAGACACACGTACGGTCCAGGTATACCGAGGGACTCGACTCAGCGAGCAAGAGGTCGGCCGTGACACCACCAAAGCCGACACCACGGGTACCGGCGGTGGGGGCCACCAATAGAACGCAGAGGAGCGATCGTTGTGAGCGGACGAATAAGGATGTTACCGCGGTTAGATCACCAAAAGCCCGGGATGCCCATCCCGGCACGACTGGTGGTGTGGGGCTTAGCGCTCGCCTCGGTTCTGGGGATCTCTGCCGCCGTCGCGACGGCCCAAGTCGTTCAGGGCGCCAGCCTCGGCGAGATGGTGGTCCCTGTAGACATGGCGATCGGACGCTCCATCCCGATGACGACTCGGCAGTTGATCCAGCGGGTCTCCGTCGCCAATCCAGAAGTCGCGGACGTCATCATCATCGGCGAGCGCGAGCTGGTGGTTAACGCCCTCGCTTCGGGCCTGACCGACCTGATCATCTGGCAGACGGACGGCCAGACGTTCCACTTTCGGGTGTCCGTCCACTCGCCGACCGACAGGATGCAGGTGCTACTGCAGGTCCGCTTTGCCGAGGTCAGCAAGGACTTCTTCCGCGAGCTGGGTTTCTCGTTCCTCTGGCGCGATCCGCGGCCCGCGACCGACGCGGAAGGCGAGCCCGACATACCCGATGCCGGCCAGTTCGCCACGATCCTGTCGATCGGGGAGGTCGATAACCTGACGGCCTTGCTGGAAATAGCCGAGCAGAATGGCGACTTCAGGCTTCTCGCCGAACCCAACCTGATCGCGGCAAACGGCGAGCAGGCGAGCTTCCTCGCCGGGGGCGAGGTCCCGATACCTATCGCCCAGCCAACGTCGGTGGGTGGCCTGCAGTCGATCGCGATCCAATACCACGAGTTCGGGGTCGAGCCCGAGATACTCTCGGAAGACCTGATCAAGCTCAAGATAGAGCCGGAAGTCTCCGCGATAGACTTTTCCAACGCCATCGTCACCGCCGGATTCGAGATCCCGGCCTTCCGCACGCGACGCGCCTCGACAACGGTGGACCTGCGCGCGGGCCAGACGCTGGCGATCGCCGGACTATTGAGTTCCGAGCGTCAGAAACTCGTCACCGGGGTGCCTTTCCTCAAGGACATTCCACTGCTCGGGCTGCTGTTCTCGAGCCAACGTTGGGTGAACGACGAAACCGAACTGCTCGTCCTCGTGCAGCCACTAATCATTGACCCAATGAATCCGCCCGAGCCACCGGCACCGCCCGGCGAGGGAGACAGTGAACCGGACGCGGAATTTGGAGGCGGCAAGTGACGCATACGAACGTTGGCGGGTTGGCTGACAACGGCTGGACGGCACTCATCGTAGAACCGTCGTCTGAGGTTCAGTCCTCGATGGCTCGACAGCTCGAGGCCCAGGGCTTCCGCGTCGCGGCGGCGCTGGAAAGTCCCGAGCAGATCGCGAAGGAGGCCCAGGCGCACACGCCCGACCTACTGGTCTTGCACCTCGGTGAGAACGGGGACTCGGCCGTCGATAACATCGAGCAGCTTGCCTCAGAGCAGAACACGCGGATAATCGTCACCGCCCAAGAGGGAGAGGCCGACCTCATCCTGCGGGTACTGCGGGCCGGGGCCAGTGAGTTCCTGGTGCAGCCCGTCTCCTCCGAGGAGTTCGGTGCAGCGGTCGAGCGCGTGGTCAGATCCTTGGCGCCCCAACAGCAGGCGCCGGGGCAGGTCTTCGCAGTCTACAGTCCAAAGGGTGGGCTGGGTAGCACAACCGTAGCGGTCAATCTGGCGTGCACACTGGCGCGGAAGCACAAGAACGAGCGCGTCGCCGTCGTCGACGCTGTGATGCACGGCGGAGATATCAACGTGTTCTTGGATATGAATCCGCGCTATACGATTGCCGACCTTCTCGGCAAAGAGGACCGTCTCGACACTCAGCTGCTCGAGAAGGTCATGGAGCAACACTCGAGCGGAGTGTGGGTCCTGGCCGAGCCGGGTCATGCGACCGACGCCAGCACCGTCGGCGGAGACGACATGATCCGACTGATCGGGCAGATGAGACGAGCGTTCAACTTCGTCGTGATCGACTGCGAGCACCAGCTCACCAACCGCACGCTCGGCATCTTGGAGTCGGCAGACAAGATCCTGCTGCTGACGACGTTGAGCGTACCGGCCGTAAGGCAACTGCAACGCGTGCTGGACACCTTCACACAGGTTGGACTCGCAGACGCAAAGACCTATCTGGTCGTGAACCGGCACCAGACGAGCGACGTGCTACAGGTCCGCGACGTCGAGAAGACATTCAAGCGACCGGTCGTATGGCGACTGCCGAACG
>JBDHHM010000375.1:0-2660 GCA_039589355.1 Gemmatimonadota bacterium
GGGTTGCAATAGAGCCGGAGACGCCGTATTAGATCTCGGTCGCCCGCGTCGTCATTCCAGCCAAGCACGTGAGTGATATGGGCAAGGACACGAACACAGGAGCGCTGGCAGAGATCGAGAATCGGATGCGGGCGGTGGCCGAACTGTTGGGTCGCGCGCTTCCGCCTCACCCGCCGGCCGAGCGAACGCCGGAAGAGCAGCATCTCCATCTGCTCGAAGAAGCCCAGCAGCTGTACGAGAACGAGCTGACCTGGGAGGAGGAGACGGGCGAAGAGTCGACGGATTCCGGGGCGGTCGTGTCGCTGGTCTTCCCTGGCACCCTCGCGTTGGTCGATGCGCTGGTCACCTCGCACGATCCCAGCGAGCGTGGCGAAGGCGGCCCACACCGCGATGTCGTGGCCTCGTTCCTGGGTTGGCTGGCCGACCGGCTGATGAAGCTGCGTTCCGGCGGCCTGCATGGCAGCGCGACGATCAGGGCCAAAGAAGCCGACCTTACGGACCGGCTCATCGACCTCGTACTTAACCGTTATTGCGAGCTGAGTTCGGAAGAGATCGAGCATCTGGAGGCGACGAGCAATTAAGCGAGCCAACCACAACTCATTCCGTTCCCAACAGCGATGAAAATAATAGTCTGCGTCAAGCGTGTGCCCGACTCGGAGAGCCGGATCGCGAAGACGAAGGACGACCTCGCCGTCGACACACAGGGAGTGAAGTTCGTTCTCAACCCTTACGACGAGAACGCAGTCGAGGAGGCTCTCAAGCTGAAGGAGGCGGCGGGCGACGGTAGCGTCACCGTCATGACCCTCGGCGGCGAAGAGTCGAAGGAGACGTTGCGTACGGCGCTGGCCATGGGAGTGGATCAGGCCGTCCTCCTCAAGGGCCGGCCCTCGGTCGATGGACTCGGCACGGCCGAGAAGCTGGCCGAGGCGATCAAGGGCCGGGAGTACGATCTCGTCCTGTTCGGCAAGCAGGCGATCGATGATGACAACCTGCAGGTGCCGGCGATGGTTGCCGAGCTGCTGGATCTTCCCTGCGCGACGGTCGTCACCGAACTGCAGGTCGACGGCGGGGCGGTAACGGCGACGCGCGAGATCGAGGGAGGTCACGAGATCGTCGAGTTCGAGCTGCCCGGCCTGATCGCCGCTCAGAAAGGTCTGAACGAGCCGCGTTACCCGAGCCTCAAGGGGATCATGCAGGCGAAGAAGAAGCCGCTCGAGGAAGTAGATGTCGGGGACGCCGAGTCGCGGCTCGAAGTCATCGAGGTCATGTACCCACCGGTGCGCTCGGCGGGCCAGATCGTCGGCGAGGGCGCCGACGCCGTGCCCGAGCTGGTGCGCAAACTCCGGGACGAAGCCAAAGTTATCTGAAAACGATGAGCGTTCTTGCATTTGCAGAGCAGAGAGGTGGAGCACTCCGAGGTACCGCGCTCGAGACACTGACCGCGGGGCGCGGGCTGGCGGATGCGCTGGAAGTAGAGTTGATCGCGGTCCTGCTAGGGCCGCCCGGGCTGGCAGCCGAGACGGGCAAGCTGGGGAGCTACGGCGCCGACCGCGTGCTGACCGGCTTCTCCGACGCTTTCGCCGAGTACTCGCCGGAAGGGTACACCGAGCTGGTGGCAAAGGCGGCCGAGGAGAACGGGGCGAGGGCGGTCCTGTTCGCGGCCAGCGCCCAGGGCAAGGACCTGGCGCCGCGGGTGGCGGCGCGCCTCAAGGCGGGGCTGGCGAGCGATGTGACGGAAGTCGGGGTGGCGGACGGCCGCGTGGTCGCCGTGCGGCCCGCCTACGCCGGGAAGGTGTTCATGCGCGTCGGCTTCACCGGCGAGCCCGCCATGATGAGCGTCCGACCGCGGGCCTACAAGGCGGCGGAAGCGCCTCGCGAGGCACGGGTCGATGAGCTGGCCGTCGGGGGCGAAGCGGTGGGTCGCGCCACGGTGAGGGCGGCGGAGGAGGAGCAGAAGGGCTCGGTGCCAGTCGCGCGGTCGTCGACGCGGGCTGGCGGCCGCACGGCGAGCAGGTGGGCCAGACGGGCAAGGTCGTAGCGCCGCCGCTCTACTTCGCCTTCGGGATCAGCGGAGCGATCCAGCACCTGGCGGGCATGCAGACCGCCGGTTGCATCGTCGCGGTGAACAAGGACGCCGAGGCGCCGATCTTCAAGATCGCCGACTACGGGATAGTGGGTGACGCGCTTGAGGTCCTGCCGCGCCTGACGGAGGAGATCCGCAAACTTCGGTCCGAAGGGTGATGCCGGAGACGGGGAGTGCTACCGCTCGCGCAGAACGATGGCATCGACTTCGGTGCCGGGGGGGAGGCTGCTGTCCGCCGGCACTCTTATCAAGGCGTCGGCCTCCGACATCGAGGTGAGGATGCCGGAGCCCTGCGGACCGGTCAGCCGCGCCAGCCAAGCGTTGCCTTCCCGTTCCAGAGTTGCCCGATAGAAATGAGTGAGGCGGCCAGTCGTCGTCACCGGCTCCGCCAGCCGCACGCGCCGCCAGGGCCGGTCGTACTGCAAGAGCCCCGTCATCTTTCTCAGCGCCGGCCGCACCAGCACCTCGAACGTGACCATCGCCGAGACCGGGTTGCCCGGTAGAGCGAAGACCGGCATCGCGCCGAGCATGCCGAAGGTGAAGGGGCTGCCCGGTCGCATCTGCACGCGATAGAAGA
>JBDHHM010000376.1:0-2084 GCA_039589355.1 Gemmatimonadota bacterium
CCGCGGATCATGTCAGCGCCCGCGCTCGAGTGGGGCGCCGAAGTCAAGCGAGCCATCGATCCCACAAATATCTTCGGAGCAGGAAATCAAGAGCTGGACGCCGATCCGGCGCTAAGAAAACGGGCCTGAGCAATGGGGGAACAGGGATGCGCAGTGATCCGGGAATAAAAAAGGGGCGAGTTTACCTTCTGACAGGCACTACAGGATTCCTCGCAAAAGTGCTGCTCGAGGCGTTGCTCCGGCAATGCGAAGAGTACCGGGTCGAAGAGCTGTATGTCTTGATTCGCCCACGGAGGGGGCTCTCGGCCAAGGAGCGCCTGGACCGACCGCGTGGAGGTCCTCGAAGGCCACCTCGAGCGGCCCGGCCTTGACCTCGACCAGAATGTGCGCGACGAGATCACGGGACGAGTCACTCACGTGCTGCACACAGCGGCGTCGGTAGACTTCAACATGCCGTTGTCGAAAGCTGCTCAATCGAATATTGCGACCAGTCTGAACCTGCAGGAGTTGGCGCGGTCCTGCTCGGGGTTACGCAAGTTCGTGTGCGTCTCGACTGCTTACGCGTCGCCGCACCCCGGTGAAGGTACACCCATCGAGGAGAAACTCGCACCACTCCCTTGGCCCGCCGAGGAGATCTACCGCTCGATTCTCGACGGCAGTGCCGACGAGGACGACCTGCTCAGCCGATCCGGCCACCCCAACACCTATACCCTGACAAAATCCCTGGCTGAGCACCTGTTGGCAGCGCGGCGCGGCAACCTACCGCTCGCGATCATTCGCCCGAGTATTATTTCGGCGAGCCGGCGGCACCCCTTCCCGGGGTGGATCGATAGTCCCGCGGGCTATGCCTCGTTCGTGGCCCTGATGGGGATGGGCCATATGCGGGCAGTCGTGGCCAACCCTGACGCGCGGCTCGATGTGATCCCGGTAGACGAGGTGGCGAAGCGCGTGCTGCTCGCCTGCCAGAGTACGGTCGGCGTCAAAGAACCACCGCTTATTCATCACGCGGTGGCAGGCCTGGAGCACAGCGCCACCATTCGAGAGTGCTGGCACTGCATCCGGGATTTTTATTCCGTCCATCGCGTCGAACGACTGCCAACGGTACGCTACATGGGGCCACCCGGCCTGCGTTTCACCCTCGCCGACGCACTCCATAACCGCCTGACGATCACCGTCGCCGGGCTACGTTCGAGACGCGCGCGTCGCTCACGACGACAGCTCATCGCGCGGCTGAATTATCTGAACAAAGTGTTCCCCTATTTCGTGCGGCAGTCCTTCGACTTTCGTTCAGCGCATCCCCTTGACGACACGTTCGACCCGCGTGAGTACACCACGACGGTGAGCCGCGGCGTGTACCGGCACATTCTTGGTGGAGACGACACGGAGTGGTTACTGGCCGGACGGCGACACCATGGCCACGGCGGCGACGTACGCTGGGTGCGCCGACAGCCGCATGGAAGCGCCACCATCCGCCTCTGCGCATGGTTAATTACCAAGGTGATGCGGCGCTGCTGCGAGCAAGTGACAGTCGACGTCCCGTCCTTCGAAGCAGTCCGGCGTGCCGATCTCGACGGTTGTCCGCTCGTGATACTCCCGTCTCATCGCAGCTACCTCGATTTCGTACTCTGCTCTTACCTGTTCTTCGCGCGACCCGACCTGCGCATCCCTATTCCTCATATCGCCGCCGCGATAGAGTTTGCGCACATTCCCGTGCTCGGGCGTCTCCTCGGGTCGCTGCACGCTTTCTATCTGAAGCGGGGTGAGGGCCGTGAAGACAAGGAACTTGCGGGCCAGGTTCACGGGCTCATTCGCGAAGGCAAAGCTATCGAGTTTTTTATCGAGGGCACCCGCAGCCGCTCCCGGGAGTTCCTTCCGCCCAAGCGAGGTCTACTTCGATGTGTTCAGGCCACTGGCGAGACCTGCCAACTGATTCCTGTCGGTCTATCCTACGACCGCGTCCCGGAAGAGGCGGCTTTCACCCAAGAGCTGGCGGGCGCCCCGAAGCCGAGAATGCGCTTGGTCCCGCTACTCCGCTGGTCACTGCGCGTGTTACGCGGTCAGATCAACCTCGGCCGTGTGCACAT
>JBDHHM010000377.1:0-2735 GCA_039589355.1 Gemmatimonadota bacterium
ATCTCGAGCGGCGTCGGTGTCGACTCGGACGGACGCCTTCACACGCTTATCCCCGGCGACTGCATCGCGCCCAGCGTCGCCATCCGTCTCGACGCCACCCTCGCCTTCGACCGCCAGATCGACGTCGGTGTCTGCCCGATCGCCGTCACCTTCACTCGAGTGGAGGAGCAGTGAGAATACGAAGTCGCCTTCTCCTGACTTGCCTGCTCGTCACCGCGACCGCCTGCTCCGGCGAGCGGGACACTAGACCTGCGGGCGGCGAGCTCGAGCACCCGCCGCAGCGTATCATCTCGCTCATACCGTCGGTCACCGAGACGATCCTGGCGCTCGGGGCCGGCGATCGGCTGGTAGCGCGCAGCGATTTCGACACCGACCTCGCGCTGGCGCACCTGCCGACGGTCGGCCAGGGGCTCACGCCCAGTCTCGAGCAGCTCACTATGCTGCAGCCCGAGCTGGTGATCGCGTGGCCCGACAACGCGTCGCGCTCCGTTATCGCCCGGCTGGCCGACCTCGGCGTCATCATCTACACGCCGCAGATCCAGACGCTCGCCGATATCGAGCGGACGACCCGCGAGCTCGGCGACATGCTGGGACTCGAGATCGCCGCCGCGTCACTCATAGCGACGGTCGACGCGGAGCTCGATGCGATCCGCCAGGCCGTGGCGGACCGCGAGCAACCGACCGTGTTCTACGTCGTCTGGTACGCGCCGCCGACCACCACGGGAACAGGCACCTACGTCCACGAGCTCATCGAGATCGCCGGCGGCCGCAACATCTTCGAGGACGCAACCGGCCTCTGGCCGACGGTGAGCCTCGAGGAAGTCGTGAACCGCCAGCCGGACATCGTACTCGTGTCACAAACCGAGGAGATCCGCGTCAATATCGAGCAGCTCCGCGCCGCGCCCGGCTGGCGCGATCTCCAGGCCGTCCGCGACGGGCGCGCTTTGCAGATCGATGCGGACCTTTACAACCGGCCTGGACCGCGCGTCATCGAGGCGGCTCGACAGCTCGCCCATCTGCTCCACCCCGACGCCTTCCAGGACGGCCTCGAACAGTGACCGCGCGAAACTCGTTGCGCCTCCTTTCACTGGCGCTACTCACCGCCGCGCTGTTGGTCGTGAGCATCGCCCTCGGCGCCGCCGACCTGCCGCTGCGGGCTGTGCTCGACGCGCTGAGCGGAGGCGGCGAAGATCCGGCGCGCACCATTGTCATCAACCTGCGACTCCCACGCGCGGCGTTGGCCGTCCTGGTCGGCGGCTCGCTGGGGCTCGCGGGCGCCGTCTTCCAGGCGCTGCTCCGCAACCCGCTGGCCGAGCCATACGTCCTCGGCGTATCCGGCGGCGCAGCGGTGGGCGCGGTCGCCGCGGTCGTGCTAGGCTGGAACCTCTACGCGCCCTGGGCACTGCCGCTCGCCGCGCTCGTGGGCGCGCTGTTCGCCATCACGCTGGTGCTGCGCATCGCCGCCCGCGCCGCGCGCGGCTTCGACACGCGCGTTCTACTGCTCGCCGGCGTCGTGGTCGGCGCGTTCTTCCACGCGGTGATCCTGCTGCTCCTGACCTTCGCTTCCGCGGACGCCTACCGTTCGGCAGGGCTCTGGATGATGGGGAGCCTCGCGGCGGCGGATTGGTCGGCGGTACTGCTGCTCGCGGCGTACCTCGGCCCGGCAATCGCCGTGCTCCTCTTGATGGCCCGGCCGCTCAACCTGCTCGCCATGGGCGACGAGACGGCGCTGTACCTGGGGACGAACGTCGAGCGGGTGAAGCTCGCATCCTATCTCATAGCGTCCTTGCTCGTTGCGGCAGGTGTGGCGGTGAGCGGGGTAATCGGATTCGTCGGTCTAGTCGTCCCCCACGCGGTCAGACTGATGTGGGGGAGCGACCATCAGTTGCTGTTGCCCGCGTCGGTTCTACTCGGTCGGAGTACCGCTCTTCGTTGTGCTACTTACCCGGAGGGTCGTGTGAGCGAGTCGCCGGTCTTCGAGGCGCGGGGTCTGCGCTTCAGCTACGAGGGCGCACCGCGCCCGGCGCTAGATGGCGTCGAGCTGCAGGTGGGTGGCGGTTCGCTCTATGCCATCATCGGACCCAACGGCTCCGGCAAATCGACTCTGCTGAAGCTGCTACTCGGTGCGCTGCATCCGGAGAACGGCGAGGTCAGCTAGCGTTCCCCATCACCGTCCGCGAGATGGTGGCGATGGGACGCTACCCATATCTAGGGGTCCTGGGCCGCCCGGGCCGTGAGGACCGCGAGGCGATCGAAGAAGCGATGGAGCGCTGCGATGTAATCGAGCTCGCCGAGCGTCCGATCTCGAAGCTGTCCGGCGGTGAGCGCCAGCGCGCCCTCATCGCACGAGCGCTGGCCCAGCGGCCGGGCACTCTCGTGCTCGACGAGCCCACCGTCTCGCTCGACATCCGCCACGAGATGACCATCTTCGAGCTGCTCGCCGAATTTACTAACAGGGATGGCGTCACCGTTGTGCTGGTAACCCACAACCTGAACCTCGCGGCCCGCTACGCCGATCGCCTGCTGTTGCTCGACGGTGGGCAACCCGCCGCCGAAGGCACGCCGGCGGATGTGCTATCGCAGGAGATTATCGAGAAGGTCTACCAGTGGTCGGTCGCGGTCGCACCGCACCCCGGGCCCGGCCGCGATGCGGGGGCACCACAGATAACGCCGCTCACCGGCGAGGACTAGTGTTCGGACACAGTGATGGTGACGCGTGAATAGGGGGCGCTGGG
>JBDHHM010000378.1:0-2657 GCA_039589355.1 Gemmatimonadota bacterium
CGATCTACTGGCGGACGCGGATCTGGTCGTCACAGGGGAGGGGCGCTACGACGCGCAGAGCGGGATGGGGAAGTTGACGGGACGGGTCGTGGCGGCGGCGCGTCGGGCAGGTGTTCCGGTGCTGCTGGTCTGCGGGCGCGTGGACGGCCCGACCCCGGTAGGCGTCGAAGCGGTCGACTCCGGCGGGCGGCCCCTGGATGAGTCCGGGATAGCCCGCCTCACCCGCGACGCTTGCCGGGGCCGCGCCGACGGGGATAGACTGTGAGGCTCACACCTAAAGAGGGCCCTAGATGTCGAACAACAACCTGATGGAGAAGTTGGTATCGCTGTGTAAGCGGCGCGGCTTCGTCTTCCAATCATCCGAGGTGTACGGCGGACTCGGCTCCGTATGGGACTACGGCCCACTCGGTGTCGAGCTCAAGCGCAACGTGAAGGACCGCTGGTGGCGCGACATGGTGTCGCGTCCCGACATCGAGGGACTCGACGCCGGCATCCTCATGCACCCGGAGGTTTGGGTCGCGAGCGGTCACGTAGAGGGCTTCACCGACCCGTTGGTCGAGTGCAAGAACTGCCACCGCCGCTTCCGGGCCGACCAGATAACCGGGGACCAGTGTCCGATCTGCGGCGTCAAGCATGAGTTCACCGAGCCGCGCATGTTCAACCTGATGTTCAAGACGTTCATGGGTCCGGTCGAGGAAGAGGCGGCGCAGATCTACCTGCGTCCGGAGACGGCGCAGGGCATTTACGTGAACTTCCTGAACGTCTTGAACTCTTCACGCCAGAAGATCCCGTTCGGGATCGCGCAGATCGGTAAGGCGTTCCGCAACGAGATCACACCGGGGAATTTCATCTTCCGGACCCGCGAGTTCGAGCAGATGGAGATGCAGTTCTTCGTGAAGCCGGGCAGCCGGGCACCGACACAGAGTGGTTCGACTACTGGAGAAGCGAGCGACTCGAGTGGATGAAGTCGCTTGGGATCCGCACCGAGAAGCTGCGCCTCGAGCAACACACGCGTGAAGAGCTCGCTCACTACGCCTACGACGCCTACGACATCCAGTACGAGTTCCCGTTCGGTTGGCAGGAGTTCGAGGGGATACACAATCGTACCGATTACGACCTGGGCGCTCATCAGAAACGTTCGGGGAAGAAGCTCGAGTACTTCGACCAGGCGGCGAACGAGAGGTATATCCCGTACATCATCGAGACGTCGGGTGGCGTCGACCGTCTCATGCTGGTCCTGCTCGCCGATGCCTACCGGGAAGAAGAGGTCGAGGGCGAGGCCCGCGTGGTGCTCAGCCTGCAGCCGAAGCTGGCACCTATTAAAGTGGCGGTGTTTCCCCTCGTCAAAAAGGACGGTATGCCCGAGGTGTCGCAGAAGATATTCGACGATCTGAGATCCAGATATCCGGCCTTCCACGACGCATCCGGCTCCATCGGTCGCCGCTACCGCCGCCAGGACGAAGCGGGCACGCCATTCTGCGTCACCGTAGACGGCCAGACGCTCGAGGACGACACCGTCACCGTCCGCGATCGGGACACCCTGGCCCAGGATCGAGTAGCGACGGCCAAACTGAGCGACTACCTGGTGGAGAGGATCGGCTAGGGGGACCTTGAGACGCTTCCTCGCCCTCGGTGCTGGCGCTGTCGCCGGCGCCTATCTGGTCGACCGCTGGCGCCGCAACATGGCGAAGCCGCCACGGCCGCTGCGGGAACATCGCGGTCGGACGATCGAGCCGCTCTTCGTCGAACTGGCCGGCGGCGAGTGTGTCCCGGTCGTCGATAGCGGGGAAGGCCCGGTCGTGGTGCTGATTCCCGGACTGACCGGCGACAGCGGGGTCTTCCGCTATCAGATCGCCGCCCTCTCGGAGAGTTACAGGGTGATCGCGCCGAACCTGCGGGTCGATTTCAACGGAATCGAGCAGCGCTTCGATCAGTTCGCACACGATGTAGCCACGGTTCTCGACACGCTGGAAGTGTCTACGGCCTGCCTGCTGGGGCTGTCGTTCGGTGGCCCAATCGCCATCCGCTTCGCCACCCTCTACCCGAACCGTACCTGGGGGATGATCCTCACCAACACGCTGGCGCGACTCGATCTATCTCATGTAGGGCTCAACCGTACGCTGCTGATTCCGGTGGCGCGCTGGACCTCGCGCTTCCTGCCGGAACCTCTGATGCGCCGGCTGGCGGACTTCTGGGGACGTTACGGAATCTGGGTGTTCGACCCGTCGCCGGGTAACGAGCGAATCATCGATTACGAATTGACGACACCTGTGCGCGTGCCCATGTCGGTGAGCGGCGCCCGCATGGACACGTTCAAGAACTGCGATCTGCGGTCCGATCTGCGTAGGATCCGGCAGCCGGCGCTGGTGATCTGCGGCACGTCCGACACCTATACACCACCCGAGTGGCAGCGCGAGATAGCCGATCTGCTGCCGCACTCGACGTACGTCGAGATCGAATACGGTGGGCACCTGTCGCTGATCTCACACGCCGAAGAGCTCAACGAGGCGGTGCTGGGCTGGCTGGCCGGAGTCCAGTCGGCGGCCGCCGAAACCGCGTGAGGTTATCAGGCCTTGGCTTCCCGATCTGAAGTCTTCGCGTCCCGCTGGGGGATGATGCTGGCCATGCTCGGGATGGCCGTGGGCACCGGCAACATC
>JBDHHM010000379.1:0-3911 GCA_039589355.1 Gemmatimonadota bacterium
GGCCGCCTTCACCAGGGACACCCACTCGGCGGCATCGAAGCGGATCGGGTTGAACTGATCCGCCAGCTTCTCGTAATCGGAGGCCGGTATCCGCCGCACCTCCATCACCCACTCGGCGGAGCCCAGCACGCTGTAGATGCCCCAATGCACGAACAGGCCGAACTTGGCGTCCTGGAACCAGGTGCGGGCCGCGAGGTTCTCCGGGGTCGGTTCATACGATGCCTGCGCATGCGCTTCCACCCACGCCAGCTGCAGGCCAAGCGCCAGAGCCAACGCGCAACACGCGCCACGCAGGCCGACGTCCCGGTACCTCTCTAATGCCTTCCAGATCATCGACTCGTCTCCCTTCCAGAGCTACTGCCGGGCACGACGTGGCGCCGTCGAGAACCCTCTCAGCGCTGCCAGCCACTGGCGCGTCATAATCGCCAGCGCCGCCTCGCCTTTCTCCGCGCTCGCCAGGCTCGGATCACCAAAGTAGCCCGTCTCGGAGTACGCCGGATCATCTCGGTCGCGCGAGAAGAGCCCCGGCTGGTAACCGGGATACTCTTTCGGTTGGCCCTCCCCGTAGTCGGCCGGCGGAAGGTCGCCACTCACGAGAGCGGGCTGCAGGAACAGGTTGATCGAGGTCTCCATCTCGCCCGCATGGCCGCCAGCGATTTGTTCCTGCAACGCATCGATCTCAGGCGTCTCGAGATCGTCCCACGAAACAACGAGCGTCGGCGTACCGGTCTTTACCCGTATCTCCCGTGCAGCGATGGCGATCGGCAGGCCCGTGGCGTTCCCGATTCCGGTGTTGAGGAAGACAATCCGCTGGGCGCCGTGCTCGACGAGTGAATTGGCGACCTCGTAGACATAGCGCGAGAAGACGTCGGAGTCCCCCACCTCCGTGCCGGGGAAGTCACGGAAGGCCGGGAACCAGCCGTGCAGGATCGGTGGCGCTACCAGCACCGACAGCGAGTCTAGGGCCTGCCGGCACAGGTACTCCATGACCTTCTGGTCTGCGTTCATCGGCAGGTGCGGGCCGTGCTCTTTAGCGCCGGCACCGAACGGCAAGATAACCAGCGGCGCCTCACGCAGCCGCTCCTCCGCCTCCGGCCAGCTGAGGTCGCCGAGATAGGCGCCCGGCGTCTGCGCCCACACCCCTCCCGGTCCGGCTATGATCGCCAGGAGAAGAGCAGTCAAAGTCTTCGACACAACGTAACCTCCTATAATAGGTAGGCCCGACAAGCAATGGCCCAGCGGAAACTAGGTTTCCCGCTGGGCCACCTGCCGCGCCGGATTCCCCGCCTAGCTCTGGTCCTCCACTAGACCACGGAGGATGTCCGGCCACCTGTCGATGATATACGCGCTGTTCGGCAATCGACCGTAGGTCTCGCGCACCGTGTTTTCCATGTCGTCGATCACGACGGTCGTCGCGATATGAAGCTCGTCGCACGTCTTCTCGGCCAGCTCCTTTCGTTCCTCGTACGTCTCGGGCTGCTCGACCTCGCTGAACGTCATCTGGCCGGCGTGCGCTTCCCGCTGGTAGAGGATGATGAACGTGACCCGTTCTCCGAACTCCTCACGAATTTTCTCGACGTCGGCGGACCGCCGACGGAACGGCGGTCAAGTGTAGGAGCCGAACTCGATGACGACCGGCTGTTCGGCGTAGACCTCGCTGAGTGTGAAACGCTCGCCGTCCACCGTCTCCAGCGTGAAGTCGGGAGCGATCTCACCCGCCATCGGCTTGGTCTCGGTGAATTCCTCGAACCGCGCGTTCTGGGAGTACAGGGCCGGCGGGACGAGCAGGACCGCCAGCAGCGCTACAACTGGCGCGACCCTGTGGGGATCGTTCAGCCTCACAGCGGACCTCCTCTCACACCTCTTCGCAGGATGGGGTCGCTCCAAAATACGGCGCCGGCGCAGACCGGGCCAGCGGGGGCACGACTGGGCCTCAGTCGTCATGGTCCGCCGGGCTCAGACCCTCAGCGCCGGGCAGTACGCCGATCAATTGTGCCGGATCGTGGATCAGCACGGGCAGGTGCTGCGGGCAGATCCAGATCGTAGAGTCGCCGTACTCCAAGGGGATCAACGGTGTCACGTCGGTCCCCCTTTGGCAGGCCAGGCATGCTTTCGGGTTGGGGCTATCGCTCACTCGGTCCTCCCTCGCTGTTCAGGATTCATTCGCTGCTACCGAATCCCGCCGATGACCTCGACCCGGGGGGACCTCTCCGGGGTGCAATACGCCATGCTGTTGCAGATGTCGACGTTTCCGACCGGCACTCCCGCCTGGAGCGGGCTCAGCGTGAAGGTGACCTCCAGACTGTCACCAGGCCGCACATCGCGTTCGAAGAACCAGCTCTTCTGGTCCAGCAACGGGATCCGCGTCGAATCGGTCGGCCGCGGCTCGATCGCCAGCACCTCGAACGCATCGATGAACGACTCATCGATGTCGATACTGTGTAGTTGAACCTCTTCCGCATGAGGATTGTACGACACGATCCGCATCGCGAACGGCTCGCCGACTTGGACCTTCTCCGGCGCGTAGACCGTCGATACCAGCGACGGCCCACCCTGGGTCGCGACCGCCAAGAAGAAGAACACCACCGACAGCACGACCCCGGCGATTAGGCCCAGCACGAATCCCAGCAGGAATTTTCCCATGATCACTCACACCTCGAGAGCCGCAGCGGCTTTGTCGAAGTCCTCGGGCCTGAAGTAGAGTACGTAGCCGTAGCGCCCTTTACCATCCGCCACACCTGTGGCGGCAGCTACGTTGACGTTGGCCTGGTAGAGCCGCTCGTGGACGCCCACCAGCGCCCCAGGCTCATCATCGCCCTGGACGAGCACGGCCGGGTACGGTCCATCGAGGCTGAGCCCCGCCTTCTTCCCTTCACTCTCCATCTTCAATGTGTCTTCCGGGAACAGCGTCAGCTGCGTGCGCAGGGGACCCATGGGTATGGCGGTCATGGCATGCAGGTTGATGCCGAACTCCGCCAGCTGGGACAGTAGCTTGTATGCTTCACCGGGTCGGTCCTGTGGTCAACGCAATTGCCTTCCCGACTTCCGTCCAGCTCGATATGCATCAGTGGCTCCGGCCCCCGTTCGACTTCTACTACCCCCAGCTTCGAGAGCGCATCGAGCTCCGGCGACGACCCCTCGCCTTCGGGAAGGGTGAGTGATACCCCCGTGATGACTCGCGTCCCGTTGGGATGTTCAGGGGCATCCCACGCGGGCCCGCGGCTCCAGGGAAGGAAGAACATGAACGGCTCGTCGAGACGCTCGGAGTTAAGGCCTACCGGTATGACGACGCCGCTGGGCAGATACGGTGGAGCGTACTCCCAGGTCTCCAACGGGAGGCCCGCCCACGGCGGAAGGTCCGCCCCCGCATCCGACGACCGCATGCCAACGCCGAACGGATTCGCCGTGTGCCCCGGATCCGTACGCTCTCGCAGGTGTGTGCGCCGGATGGCCTCCGAAGCCGCCTCCGCCGGGTCGACAAGCCAGATGAACTCGAGGTAGGCGTTCTCGAAGAAGATCCCCCGGCAGGCCGTACCCTGGCCCGGGTGTGTATTCGTCCGGCCTTCGGCGAACCCTCTCGATACCAGAGCGGCGATCTCCGAGCCGCCCGGCGCGGTCGCGACGAAGACGTGATCGAGCTCGAAAGCCATTAGCGAGTCTTCCGCGCAGTCATTTCCAGGAGCAAATCGATCCAAGAAGCCGCTGCTGCTTCACTCGTCTGCGTCCTCGACGAACAGCACGCGCACCGGGCCCGACAATACACGCCCCATGTGCCTGTGCTCTTTGCCCGACGGAATGAACACTCCATCGCCGGGCCCGAACACCAGCGTCTCATCGGCGAATCCGATCTCGAACCGCCCCTGGAGAACGAAGCCGACGTGCCCCTTCTCGCACCAGTGTGCCTCCATCTC
>JBDHHM010000380.1:0-2702 GCA_039589355.1 Gemmatimonadota bacterium
CCCCGGCCGCGAGGCCGCCCCAGAGTGGCCCTCCAATCCCCCCTTTGTCGGCGGGATCCTCCTCTAGTCGGTACCGAAACACCCGGACTTCGAGCTCCCCGAATGGTATCGGGGTCTCCCTACCGTACCGTAGCTCGCGCCGTTTGCGGTCGAACACCGGCTTGGGATTGAGTCGGGCGTTGACAGCCCAGCCTATGATCGTGAGGACCGCGACGAGCGCGAAGCCCACAAGACCTATGTCGATCTCCATAATGCGGCCCAATCTGCGGTGCGGGGTCAGGGGAGCGTAAGAGCGGCCTGGAAACGACAGCGCCCGGCGCGGGGCCGGGCGCTTAGTCCTTGGCCGGAGGGGCGTATTGAATGTTGGACGGTTCCCGACGGCGCATTCATTGGCCTGAGTCTGGAGGGCATTTGGAGCCCGGAGGTAGGCCGACAGAGCGGAAGTCCTGGGCGAGCCCTTGTGGTGACACCACCCACACGAACCGCATCTCGGCTTCTGTGGTGTTGATGAACCCATGCCAAACACCCTGTGGGACATACACGGTAAGGCCTGAACGGACCGCAACGGTATCCTCCTCAACAAAGGCGAGACCGCGACCCTCCAGAAAGAACACCACCTCGTCGACTCCCTCGTGCACGCCAGCATTGGAGTCATTGCCTGCAAGCTCGGCAGTACCCATTGCGAAGCGCGTTGCTCCCGTGGCGACCGAATCGACCTTGATGGTCACCGACAGTTCGGGTGCGCTACAAAAGACAAGGTGCTCTCCCTCAGTGGGCTGAATCAGGTACTGGCGTTGAACCGTCGAATGAGCTTGCGCTGCGGCGTGCGTCACGCATACCAGCGACAAGAACACAATGGAAGGCAGGAGGGCTCGCATCGTTCGCTCCTTCGGCAGCGGCGGCTAGTTCCCGTACTTCTCTAGCAGCGCCTGAAACCTCGGGTGGTCGCGCAGGGGGTCGTAGAGCGGATCGACTTCGAGCAAGGGACGGGACATCAGCGACGGGATCGACAACCATGATGTAGATCTCGGCCAGCGTGGCCAGCTCGTCAGGACCCTGGACCGCGTCCTTCGATACCGGCAGCATGTCTACGGCCTGTTGGCCCAACTGAATGGCCTCTTCCATCCGACCCGTGCCAGCCGCAGCGATGCCGAGGCGCCCACGCGGTGGGTGCGCGGCATGTACCGTGTCGCCCGTCGTCGCGATCCGTGCCTCGAGAACCGAGTAGGCCTGCTCGTAGTGAGCACGTGCGACGTCAGGTCGGCCACTCTGGGACGCGACGGCCGCCTGGAGGAACAACACACCCTCAGCATCGGTGCGGCGAGGCGACCTCAGCCCATTATGGTATTCGGCGGCGAAGACCCTGCCGAGTATCCTCGGAGGTGCGCTCCACGCATAGTCGTATTCGACAGTCCCTTCGGGCGCTTGATGGAGCACGCCCAGCGCTTTCTCCTTGCCACCCTGCCAGAGCAGATAGAGCAGAGCTTTGTGCTGATGTGCCTCCGGAAGGTCGGGAGCTAACGAGACCGCGACGTTCAAATAGCGCTCCGCCTCTCGGTACCGTCGCATCATGAGATACGTCTCTCCGAGACCCTTGACGATGTTTTGATGTCGCGGGTCAAGGTCTACGGCGGCCTGGAGGTTGGCTGCCGCCTCTTCCCACTCACCCTGTCGCCTGCGAATGTACCCGATGGACTCGATAGCATCCGCGTCGTTCGGCCGCTGCCTGCGCGCGATGGTGTACTCTTCCAGGGCTTTCTCGTAGTCCCGGTGGCCGTAGTAGAGGTAGTCCCCCATGGCACTATGCGCTTCGGGCAGGTCGGCTTCGAGTTGAAGCGCCCGGTCTGCAGCATCCTTTCCTTTCGCGAGTTCTTCATACTCGCCGTAGACCCAGTGTAGCCAGATCCGTGCGCGGGAAAGTGCGGCGTACGCCAGGCCGAAGTCAGAATCCAGCTCGACGGCGCGTTCATACATCTGCACGGCTAGCCGGGCGTCTTCCTCAACCGCATGCCGAAGGTCGTGCGCGCTCCCCAGCAGATAGTACTGGTACGCCTCGAGGTTGTCGGTCGGCATTGCCGCCAGGCGTCGCAGTTCGGGCTCGAGCAGCGTCACGTCCAACGCCGCAGCGACCTCGTTGGCGATCTGCTCCTGAACGCCGAAGATCTCGCCGGGAACAAGATCAGCGGTGTAACGATCCGTCCACAGATGCGCGTCGTCGGAAACCCGGATGAGCTGCGGTGTCACCCGCACCTGACCCGAGCCATCCGGTGCTCGGTCGGTGCGTATCGTGCCCTCCACCACGTAGTCAACGCCTAGTTCTTCACCAATCTCCTGAAGCGTCCTTTCAGAGTCCTTGTATTGAATGGCGCTCTGACGCGAGATCACTCGCAACCCGCTGATCTGTGCGATCCGGCTGGTAATCTCCTCGGTGATCCCGTCCGCGAAGTAGTCGTCCTCCGAACTGCCGAGGTTCTCGAACGGCAAGACAGCGAGCCTGGGCAGCGCGGCCGCCTCGGCTGGTTGAGGCGGGCCCAGCGCACGGGAGATTACCGTGTAGGCTCCAATGATTGCGAGGATAGCAACGGCGGCGTAGGCAATCAGTCTTCGTCGTGACTTCTCCCTTGGCGGCACTTCAACAGGACGTGGCACCGTGTACGCCGGGGTCAACGCCTCAGCAAACTGAGCCGCTGTGGCAAAGCGAT
>JBDHHM010000381.1:0-2406 GCA_039589355.1 Gemmatimonadota bacterium
GTTACACCACGCGCAATACGTGAACACCAGGGTTTCGCGGGGCTGTCTGCTCATCCTGAATTTCCTCTGGGGCGGACGACCGCCCAACGCCGAGTCCAACGTGCCATGGCGTCGGCGGGTGGGCCATCCGGAAATCCGGGTAATTGCGTCCCTGAATCCGGGTAATCGGGCCGCGGGCTAGAGCCCATCTCATAGACCCCTCGGTCGCCAGACACCCGCCTTCGACCCGATCTCTGCGTTGCGAAATCTCGCCGTAGCTATGGCTCTGCCTATCCGGCTGCCTCAGCTTGTGACCGGCCCGCGAAGGGGGACGTTCCTTAACGGAAAACGGGGGCGAAGCGAAGAAGCGAAGGGGGACGTTCCTTAACAGGATGCTGAAAAACCCCTGGTCCTCAGCGCATCCGATGGTAATAGATCCGTCGGGGGGTAGAGAGGATGCGGGGTAGCGACCGAGAGCAGGGTTCGATGTTCAGCTATGTCTCGCTGGAGCAGCGGATCCCGGCGGATCATCCGCTTCGGCCGATGCGAGCGATGGTGGACGAGGCGCTGAAGAAGCTGTCTCGGCGCTTCTCGGGTCTCTACGCAGCCACAGGGAGGCCGTCGATCCCGCCGGAGCGGCTGCTGCGGGCCCTGCTGCTTCAGGTGCTCTACTCGATCCGAAGCGAGCGGATGCTGATGGAGCAGCTCGAGTACAACCTGCTGTTCCGGTGGTTCGTGGGCCTGGGAATCGACGATCCGGTCTGGGTCCCGACGGTGTTCACGAAGAACCGGGACCGGCTCCTGGAAGGCGAAGTGGCCGAGGCGTTCTTCGAGGCGGTGCTGGCGCGGGGACGGGATCACGGCCTTTTGTCTTCCGAGCATTTCTCAGTGGACGGCACGCTGATCGAGGCCTGGGCAAGCCAGAAGAGCTTTCAGCCCAAGGACCGTCCGAGGGGCGGTGGGGACGACGATCCGGGCAATCCGACGGTGGACTTTCGGGGAGAGCGCCGGAGCAACGAGACCCACGCCTCGACGACCGACCCGGAGGCGCGACTGGCCCGCAAGAAGGGTCGAACCTCGCAGCTGGCCTACATGGGGCACCTGCTGACGGAGAACCGCAACGGCCTGATTGTCTCAGCGATGCTGACGGAAGCCGACGGTTACGCCGAGCGGCTGGCGGCGCTCGAGATGGTCAAGGAGGTGGCGCGCAGCCGCCAGATCACGTTGGGAGCCGACAAGGGCTTCGATACCGAGGACTTCGTAGCGGGGTGCCGCCGGCGCAACGTGACGCCCCATGTCGCTCAGAACACGACGCGCCGGCCGAGCCGGATCGACGACCGGACGGTCCGGCACGAGGGCTACGAAGTCAGCCAGCGCAGACGCAAGCTGATCGAGGAGTGCTTCGGCTGGATGAAGACGATCGGGCTGATGCGCAAGACACGGCACAAGGGAACGGATCGGGTCGGGTGGATGTTCGTCTTCACGGCCGCGGTCTACAACCTGGTGCGCTTCCGCAACCTGGTGCCGGTCACATGAGCCCCCCGCATCCCACGCAGCGATCCCGAGACCGGCGACCGCAAGAACCGGGCCCCCGCCCCCCAAGAGAACCGCCGAAACCCGCGTCCTCAGGCATTCTGGCGCCATTCGCCGCCGATTTTCCGCATCCTGTTAAGGACCGTCCCCCTCCGCTTCTCTACTTCGCCCTTTGTTTCCGTTGGGGAGCGTCCCCCAGCGGGCTAGAGCGGCACGAGGTCGGGGTCGGAGATCTCGCGGCGCACGAGCTTGCCGTTCTCGTAGATCGAGGTGACGTCGACCTTGCCGTCGCCGTCCTTGTCCTCTTCCCGCTTCGACCTTGCCGTCGCCGTCCTTGTCCTCTTCCCGCTTCGTGAGCTGCGGACGCCCCTTGCTGGCGTCGTAGGTCTCGAAGACGTCCCGGGTTCCGTCGCCGTCGGTGTCGTGCTCGACGCGCGACATGACCTCCTTGTCGCCGACCACCCGGTAGCTCGTCCAGGCGTCCATGCGGCCGTCGTGGTCCGTGTCTTCCTCGGAACTGACCCGTTGGCGCTTCCGGTAGGTCACGACGAGATCCATCGTTCCGCTGTTGTCGGAGTCGTGGCGCTCCTCGGCCAGCGCGTCGCCCTCGTAGACGTAGAACGCGTCCTTCACACCGTCGTTGTCGCGGTCGATCTCGCGCGAGGTCATGAGACCGCCCGCGTAACGCTCCCAGACGTCGATCTTGCCGTCGCCATTGGTGTCGAGCTTGCGCGAGACGAGTGTTCCGTCCTGGTAGACGTTCCAGGTGTCCGAACTCCCGTCGAAGTCGCGGTCCTGCTCCTTGCGGACCATCTGGCCCGTCTTCTCGTCGAAGTAGCGCACCTGCTCGGGATTGCCGTCGCGGTCGGCGTCTAGGCTGCGCTTCACGACCTT
>JBDHHM010000382.1:0-3307 GCA_039589355.1 Gemmatimonadota bacterium
GGTATCCGCCGCACCTCCATCACCCACTCCGCGGAGCCAAGCACGCTGTAGATGCCCCAATGCACGAACAGGCCGAACTTGGCGTCCTGGAACCAGGTGCGGGCCTCGAGGTTCTCCGGGGTCGGTTCGTATATCGCCTGGCCATGTGCAGCCCCCGACACGGCCGCGATGCCCCCGGCCATCGCCAGCGCGCAGACTGCACCACGTAGGTTTAACCTGCTAGGCATCACCAGCACCTCCTCCGAGCTTCCGGCTCAACAGCGCGTCCAGGCTGTACTTGCCCGGGCCAATCATCATGAGACCGAGGAACAGCCACATGTTCTTGAACGAATGGCCCGGGCTCCCTCTGCCAGTCACGAAATGGTTCACCGTGGCCACGAACATCGTGAAGCACAGCGCGGCGCACGCCGGCCGGAAGAACAGGCCCGCTGCGATCATCAGCGCCCCGAGCGTCTCGGCCAGCGAGGCAAGGAACCCGAAGAGAGTATGGCCGAAACCGATCCCGAAGTTGCTCATCGCCCCACCGACCCCTTCCCAGCGCTCCGGGCCGCCAGTCAGCTTAGCCCACCCGTGGAAGTAGATGAAACCGAGGCCGAAGCCGAGGCGCACGACGAGCAGGCCAACGTCCCGGTACTTTTCCAGGGCCTTCCAGATCATCGACTCGTCTCCCTTCCAGAGTTACTGCCGGGCGCGACGTGGCGCCGTCGAGAACCCTCTCAGCGCTGCCAGCCACTGGCGCGTCATGATCGCCAGCGCCGCCTCGCCTTTCTCCGCGCTCGCCAGGCTCGGATCGCCGAAGTAGCCCGTCTCGGAATACGCCGGATCGTCGCGGTCGCGCGAGAAGAGGCCCGGCTGGTAACCGGGATAATCTCTCGGTTGGCCCTTCCCGTAGTCGGCCGGCGGAAGGTCGTCGCTCACCAGCTCCGGCTGCAGGAACAGGTTGATCGAGGTCTCTATCTCGTCTGCGTGGCCGCCGACGATCTGTTCCTGCAACGCATCGACCTCCGGCGTCTCGAGATCGTCCCACGAGACGACGAGCGTCGGCGTACCTGTGTTTACCCGTATCTCCCGTGCCGCTATGGCGATAGGCAGGCCCGTGGCGTTCCTGATTCCGGTGTTGAGGAAGACGATCCGTTGGGCGCCGTGTTCGACGAGCGACCGGGCGACCTCGTAGACATAGCGCGAGAAGACTTCCGAGTCGCCCACTTCCGTGCCGGGATAGTCACGGAAGGCCGGGAACCAGCCGTGAAGGATCGGTGGCGCTACCAGCACCGGCAGCGAGTCCACGGCCTGCCGGCACAGATACTCCATGACCTTCTGGTCTGCGTTCATCGGCAGGTGCGGGCCGTGCTCTTTGGCGCCGGCACCGAACGGCAAGATGACCAGCGGCGCCTGGCGCAGCCGCTCCTCCGCTTCCGGCCAGCTGAGGTCGCCGAGATAGGCGCCCGGCGTCTGCGCCCACGCCCCTCCCGGTACGGCTATGATCGCCAGGAGAAAAGCAGTCAAAGTCTTCAACACAACGTAACCTCCTATAATAGGAAGGCCCGACAAGCAATGGCCCAGCGGAAACTAGCCTTCCCGCTGGGCCACCTGCCGCGCCGGACTCCCGTGCCTAGCTCTGGTCCTCCACCAGACCGCGAAGGATGTCCGGCCACTCGTCCGGTAGCGCCCAGGCTTCCTTGTGAACGATCACCCCTCCCCTATCGATGATGTACGCGCTGTTCGGCAGTCCACCGTAGGTCTCGCGCACCGTGTTCTCCATGTCGTCGATCACGACGGTCGTCGCGATATGAAGCTCATCGCACGTCTTCTCGGCCAGGCCCTTGTGAACGTGATTTGGCTCTCGAACTCCTCACGAATCTTCTCGACGTCGGCGGACCGCCGACGGAACGGGGGTCAAGTGTAGGAGCCGAATTCGATGACGACCGGCTGTTCGGCGTATACCTCGCTGAGCGTGAAACGCTCGCCGTCCACAATCTCAAGCGTGAAGTCGGGAGCGACCTCACCGGCCAGCGGCTTGGCCTCGGTGAACTGCTCGAACCGCGCGCTCTGAGAGTACAGCGCCGGCGGGACGAGCAGGAATACCAGCAGCGCTACAACTGGCGCGATCCTTTGGGGATCGTTCAGTCTCACGGCGGGCCTCCTATCACACTTCTTCGCAGGTTGGGGTCGTTCCAAAATACGGCGCCGGCGCAAACCGGGCCAGCCGGGCACGACTGGGTCTCAGTCGTGATGGTCCGCCGGGCTAAGACCCTCAGCGCCGGGCAGTACGCCGATCAATTGTGCCGGATCGTGGATCAGCACGGGCAGATGCTGCGGGCAGATCCAGACCGTAGAGTCGCGGTACTCCAAGGGGATCAACGGTGTCACGTCGGTCCCCCTTTGGCAGGCCAGGCATACTTTCGGGTTGGGGCTATCGCTCACTGGGTCCTCCCTCGCTGTTCAGGGTTCCATCCGCTGCTACCGAATCCCGCCGATGACCTCGACCCGGGGGGACCTCTCCGGGGTGCAATACGCCATGCTGTTGCAGATATCGACGCTTCCGACCGGCACTCCCGCCTCGAGCGGGCTCAGCGTGAAGGTGACCTCCAGACTGTCGCCAGGCCGCACATCGCGTTCGAAGAACCAGCTCTTCTGGTCCAGCAATGGGATCCGCGTCGAATCGGTCGGCCGCGGCTCGATCGCCAGCACTTCGAACGCATCGATGAACGACTCATCGATGTCGATACTGTGTAGTTGAACTTCCTCTGCATGAGGGTTGTACGACACGATCCGCATCGCGAACGGCTCGCCGACCTGGACCTTTTCCGGCGCGTGCACCGTCGATACCAGCGACGGCCCGTCCTGGGTCGCGACCGCCACGAAGAACACCACCGACAGCACGACCCCGGCGATCACGCCCAGCACGAATCCCAGCAGGAATTTTCCCATACTAGCTCACACCTCGAGAGCCACAGCGGCCTTTTCGAAGTCCTCGGGCCTGAAGTACAGTACGTAGCCGTAGCGCCCTTTCCCATCCGCCACACCCGTGGCGGCAGCTACGTTGACGTTGGCCTGGTAGAGCCGCTCGTGGACGCCCACCAGCGCCCCAGGCTCGTCATCGCCCTGAACGAGCACGGCCGGGTACGGTCCATCGAGGCTGAGCCCCGCTTTCTTCCCTTCACTCTCCATCTTCAATGTGTCTTCCGGGAATAGCGTCAGCTGCGTGCGCAGGGGACCCATGGGTATGGCGGTCATGGCATGCAGGTTGATGCCGAACTCCGCCAGCTGGGACAGTAGCTTGTATGCTTCACCGGGTCGGTCCTGT
>JBDHHM010000383.1:0-3097 GCA_039589355.1 Gemmatimonadota bacterium
ACCTTCGGCATGTTGAAGTAGCCGGTGAGGTTGTAGTTCTCCTTGCCGAAGGCACCTACCTCGACGCAGCCACTCGACCCGCCGTTGCGGGCGTCTTCCAGCGATTTCCCCTGCCGCACCAGCTCCTGCACGATCAGATCGGCGTTGAAAATCGACGGCTGGCCGAAGCCGGTGCGGATGATCTGCGCGGCTCGCTTCAGGTAACGGTCCGGGTTCTTCTTGCTGAGCTGTACCGATGAGCTGGGCTGCAGGAGTCGCATCTCCTCGATGACATCGAGGATCAGGTAGGTGAGCTCGTTCACCCCGTCCGACCCGTTCTCCAGCACACCGCCGGTGTTGATCTGCGCGAAGTCGGTGTAGGTGGCACTCTCTTCCGCGGTGATCCCTACCTTGGGCGGCGCCGGCTGGTTGTTGAACTTGATCCAGAAGCACTGCAACAGCTCGCGCGCCTGCTCTTCCGTCAGCGTTCCACCATCCAGGCCGTCGCGATAAAAGGGATAGAGATGCCGGTCGAGGTGCCCGGGGTTGAATGCGTCCCAGGTGTTGAGCTCGGTGATCACTCCAAGGTGCACGAACCAGTAGTACTGGAGCGCCTCCCAGAAGTCGCGGGGTGCATAGGCCGGCACGCGGTCGCACACTTCGCCGATGCGCTCCAGCTCCGCCTTGCGCTGCGGGTCGCCTTCCTGCCCCGCCAGCTCCCGGGCCAACGCCGCATGCCGCTCCGCGAAGGTGATCAGCGCGTCGCAGCAGGTCGCCATCGCCTTGAGCTCTTCCTGCTTGCCCAGGGCTGCGGGGTCGTTCAGCCAATCGAGGCTCGCCAGACTCTGACGTATATCGTTCTTGAAGTCGAGGAAGCCTTTGTGGTAGATCTTGTCGTCTAGGACCGTGTGACCCGGGGCCCGCTGTTCCATGAACTCGGTGAAGATTCCCGCCTCGTAGGCAGCCTTCCATTCCTCCGTCATCTGCTCGAAGATGAGCTCCCTGAGCGACCTTCCCGTCCAGAACGGGATGAGGCGATCGCGGAAAACCGCCCTGGTCTCAGAGTCGACCGCGAATGGAATCTTCTCCCGCGAGTCCAGGGTCTCGAGGTCCTCCAGCGAGTGGCAGCAGACCTCCGGATAGGTGGGCGTCGCCTTCGGTGCCGGCCCCCGCTCCCCGACGATCAACTCGCCGCTGAGGATGCAGACCGCCACCTTCTCCGTCAGGTGCTTGAAGGCGAGGGCGCGCTGCATGGGAGCCGAGAGCGCGCCGTCCGCCCGCTGGAAGAAATCGGTGATCAGTTCCGCGCGCTCGGACGAAACCGTCGGCCGGGCGTCGAGGCTACCCTGTCGAAGTCGCGATACTCTCTCGCTAAGGCTCATACCCGTTCGCCCCTCACAGTCACTTGAAGGCCGGAACCTTCGAGCCGCCGCGCCACCGCCGCGACCAACTCCTCCGACGGCGCCTGAATCTCCGGCAGCCGCGCCTCACGGCCCAGTCGGTCGTACTTGTCAACGCCCGCTCTATGATAAGGAAGGATGTCCACGCGGGGTCGGTCTTCCAGCGAAGTCAGGAATCCACCCATGGCACGGATGTTTTCCTCGTCATCGTTGATGCCCGGCAGAAGTGGGTACCGGACGATCACCGCTCGACCCCGCTCCGCCAGCCAGCGCAGGTTCTCGTGGATCGACTCGACACCAACTCCGGTGAACTCGCGGTGACGCTGGTCGTCGATGATCTTGAGGTCGTAGAGGAAGAGGTCGACGTGCTCGGCAATCGACCGGAAAAGATCAGGCGCGACGTGCCCGCAGGTATCCACGGCAGTCCTGATCCCCCGCGGCTCGCCGCCGGAGACCGTGACGCCGCCGTCCGACTCGTCGTAGTAGACGACGTCCTTTTCGAGCTCATACATCAGCTCGGCGACCGTCACGTCCCTGCCCGCTACTTCGATTGCTTCCGCCAGGCACACGTCGGCACACGCACCGCAAAGATCGCAGCGGTATCTGTCTATGTGTACACTGTTGCCGTTCAGCGACACTGCGTTCTCTGCACACGCCTCGATGCAGTCACCGCAGCGCGTGCACCGGCCATCCCTAATCATGAGCTCCGGCCTGAACGACTGGCTCTCTGGATTGTGACATAGCCAGCAGCCCAGTGGACACCCCTTGAGGAAGACGGTGGTGCGCACGCCAGGACCATCGTGGATGGCAAATTTCTTGATGTCGAAGATCGTCCCGGTATTCACCAATACGACCCGCCGAAGCTTCGGTAGGTAACGTTCGATCGGGCTGGGGCTACGTATTATTACTACAAGAACCGTGCGCAAATGCCAGGGCCCGCCCCGGTAGGTGGAGCGGGCCCCGTTTTCGCCATGTATAGACTAGTTTTCCCGGCTCATAGTGCCTCGAAGCTCCACTTCGGGACACCTCGCCCCGGTGTCCACGGCGCGCCGATCGCCTCGAGCTCGTCGCCCAGCCTCCTCATGTCCTCCTCGACCAGGACCCGAAGCCGCTCGAGAAGCCCCTGGAACGCCCGGCCGGCGATCTCGTAGCTCCGCTGGTGCGTCGTAGTGGTCGCGGAACTGCTCCAGAACCCGCCGACCGCTCGATCGAGCCGGTCGGCGATCGAGGGCGGGGCGTACTCGAAGCGACTTGTCACCGTCTCATCGCCCGTGAGCTCTACCTCGATATCGGCCAAGCGCGTCTCGAGCGCTCGAACCGTCTCGAACAGCTCGGCCCCCGCATTCGGCGTGTCCATGAGCACTCGTTTGATATATCGGAGCTGCTCCTGCGTTTCCTCGACGACCCGGTTCGCACCCAGCACGGCACGCTGGAGCCGGCCGGCCTTACTCTGGAACGCCAGCAGCGCGGCCGCCAGCAGCGCGGCCTTGTCGGAGGCAGGCAGCGTGGCGAGTCCCAGCGGTCGCGCCTCGAAGCTTTGCGGCTCGGTGAGCGACGTGAGGACACCATCGGCCAGCTTCTCCAGACTCACCAGGTAGGTCCCAGGCACTGCCAGCGGGCCGGACGAGCCACGACCGGGCCGGGCGGGCGTGAAGGCCGGGTAGCGGAGGTCCCAGGCGACGCGGTGGAAACCGCGGGATGCCGGGCCGCTGATCCGA
>JBDHHM010000384.1:0-2388 GCA_039589355.1 Gemmatimonadota bacterium
GATGGCGATCAAGCACTTCGGGGTGGCGCGTTATCGGGCGGTGATCAGCCGCACGATGGACCTGGCGCGCTACGCTGAGCAGCTACTGGAGGCGAACCCGAAGATCGAGGTCGTAAGCCCCGCCGTGCTCAGCGTGGTTTCGTTCCGCTATATCCCGGCACGGGAGAGTGATGACGAGACGATCGAGCGGGTCAACCAGGAGATCAGGCGGCGCGTCTGGGCGAGCGGTAAGGCGATGATCACGTCGAGCCGTGTGCGAGGCCGTTATGTCCTGCGGTGGTGAACCACAACGCACGGCGCATCGACGTTGAGGAGACCGTACGGTTGATCGCGGAGCTGGGCGCCGCCGTGTCGTCAAGTTAGGGATGGCGGCGCTCACAGGAACGAGAAGATGTCGTATACATTGCTCTCTATCAGTTCTCTGAGGTAGTCGACCCGGTAGATGCCGATGATGAAGACGTCACCGGGCCGCCCCTTCCGGCGGACCGCGGCGGGCTTATAGCGACCTCGGAACGCCGGGTCGGACGGCAGTTCTTTGAGAGGGACCGCGTACCAGAACGTTCCCTCGTAGTTGGGTATTCTGCGCTCGGATAGCTCGGTCTGCGGCAGCATGATGTCGGGCTGCAGTCTCCAGAAGACATCATGGCTGAACGCCGCGTGGTTCTTGATGCCCACACGGTCGCCGGGCTCGTGGGCCATCTCGACCAGGTTGAGGCCCATCAGGTCGACGACCTCCCCCTCGTAGGTGAATCCGACTCCGCCGGCGACGACTACGCCCACCGAAGGCAAGCCCGTTTCGGCGAAGGTGCGGTTCAGGTTCTCGCCGATAGCTCGGGCGCGCACTGCCAGGCGGAACTCGTATTGAACCAGGTCGGAGGGGAGGTGCCTCCAGGTGATCACATTGGCCGTGGCGAAGATCGCCGCGAGCAGCACGAGCACGAGCAACTGCAGCCGGTGCAGCGAAGCGAGGAACGCCTGCGGTGCCCAGCGCACGGACGATGCCTCGATCAGCGCGACGGCGGGCAGCACGAGCAGCGGCCAGATCGGCTGGAAGAAACGGTAGAGGCGGAAGTGGTCGCCGCCCTCGAGTATCGGAACGAGGAGTCCGATGAGCACGACGCAGGAAACCACAGCCAGGGGCAGGTCCGGCAGCCAGCTCGTGCTTCCTTCGGCCGCCCCCTTCCTTCTCAACACGACGGAGAGACGGAAGACGCCCCAGAGCGCGGCGGGTACGGCGATCCACAGTAGCCAGTTGGACTCGACGAACAGCCGGAAGTAACGCCACCCCGCTGCGAGGTTGTAACCGAGGTCGGGCGACATCTTCGCGTAGTAGGTGTTGGGCAGCGGATAGCCGAAATAGGCCAGGCGGAAGGCCGTTATGCCGGCCAGCGTGACGGCATAGACCCCGACCAGGATCGCGAAGTGCTTGAGCGCCGCCCGTACTCCGTCTCCTCGGACGAGCAGCACGCTGCCGTAGAGCGCGGCGAATACTCCGGCCCAGAGCATCCCCTCCGGGCGACCGAGCAGCATGGCTACGATCAAGGCGGCGAGCCCCCAGAAGCGCTTGCGGTTCACCGTGTCGGATCTGGCTTCGGCGGCCACGAGAACGGTGGCGGTGATGAGTATCGCGCTCCACAGCCCCGAATCGAGGAGCGAGAGGCAAGTCCACAGAACGTAGCCGGGCACGAGGAACGTCCAGGCCAGGACGACGCCGCTCTCGAAGGAGATGGGAGTCGAGGAGTCGCGGTGCGGACGGATCTGCCGCTCCATCTCGAAGACCAGCAAGGTCAGGGCCGCGGCCACCAAAAGGACGTTCAGCACGAAGAGCACGCCCTCCGTCGGCAGCCCCAGCCAGAAGGTCGCGCCGGCGGTCAGCATCCAGAGCGTCGAGGAGTATCCTTCGACGCGCTCGCCGCCCACGTTCCACACGAGGCCGTGGCCTTCGGCGAGGTGCTTGCCGTCGACGCCGATGTTGGAGCGATCGACTTCCCCGAACGCCCAAAGTGCATAAAGGACGTCCTGCTCTTCCCAGCCGATCGGCGAGCGTTCGAGTTGCGAGTCCCCCCAGAGCGCGGCCAGCGCGGTCGTGGCCAGGACCACAAGAAGAACCTGTGACCACCTGCGCGGTTTGTCTTGCACCAGTGACCTCTGTCTTGTGGCTGGATTAACGCCGTCGCGGGGGAACGTCTACTTCACGACGAGGTTGATGAGTCTGTCGGGCACGAAAACCGTCTTCACGACCTCCATGCCGTCCATGTGTCGCTGCACCGCCTCCTCGGCCAGCGCCGCCTGCTTTACGTCGGCCTCGCTGGCCCCGCGCTGCGCTCTTATCGTGGCGCGCAGCCGGCCGTTCACCTGGACGGCAATGTCGATCTGATCGGCCAGAGC
>JBDHHM010000385.1:0-2047 GCA_039589355.1 Gemmatimonadota bacterium
GAGGAGCTGGCCGAGCTGCGGGCCGAGCTTCATTCGCAGATCGGCTCTTTGCGCGCCGAGTTACACTCGGAGGTCGGCGGGCTGCGCGCGGATATGGGCGCGTTCGAGGCCCGAATCACCCGCTGGATGTTCGTCTTCTGGATCGGCCAGATCGGCGCGCTGCTCGGTATTCTCTTCGCCTTCTTCCGCCCCTGACCGCGACTACAGCTCGCCCAGCCGCAGGTCGGGCACCTTCTCGAAGTGGGCACGGTTCCGGGTCAGCAGGGTCGCGGATCGCGAAAGGCAGATGCCCGCGATCAGGTAATCCGCCGTGCCGATGGGCGTACCCGCCGCCTCCAGGGCCGAACGCACCGCCGCAGCCGCCCGTGCCGCAGGATCGTCCAGCGCGAGAACCATGACCGGTGCCAGGAAGCGCTCGATCTTCTCGCGAGTCTTATCGGACCGCGCGCCACTCACCAGCTCGAACACCGAGATCACGGTCGTGGCCAGGGCGCCGGCATTCAACTCCCGGGCAACACGACTAGCCGCCGGCTCGCGTCCCCGCAGGGCATCGATCAGGACGTCCGAGTCGGCGACGATCACCGCCAGCTCCGCCTGGCACTGCTCACCGACGACTCCAGGGCCTCCGCCTCCTCCTCAGACAGTGACCCTATGAGAGCCCGCGCCCGGCTGGCCAGGTGCTCCCTCCGCTCCAGTTCGCCGAGATAGAGGACGAGCGCCTCCTCGACCAGGCCCGAGAAGCCCTTGAGCCCACGGCGGGCCGCGATCTCGAGCAGGCGAGCCCGCAGCTCATCTGGTATCTCCACCGTCGTTCTCACGCCGGTAGGATAATTGTGCATGCACATGCATGTCAATCCCGAGGCCCGGTACCTTTCTGGCCCGCGCCCATCCCTTGCCCTCACTACGGTTCCCAGACCGAAGCTACCCGCCTCCTATCAACTCGCCCTCAACACGATCTCGCCGCTGCCGGACCGCGCTCCTCGCGCCGGACGACGGCAATCGCTCCGAGGCGATCGGCGGAGCGCTGTACGTGACGCCGTCGCTCCAAGGAACACGGGATCGGTTTCGGGTGTCTTACTCCACCCCTCGCCGGAAATCTCCCAAGAAGGCAGCGAAGCGCTCGGTCCCCTGCGAAAAGCGGCCGGAGCGGACTAACGCCTACGCGGAGGAGTTCCGATGAAGAAGTCGATGCTCACGCTGATCGCGGCCCTGGCGCTGAGCGGCTGCGGCAGCTCGGTGCTGATCTCATCCGATCCATCGAGCCCCGAGCCCGAGGTCTCGCAGTCGGCCGGGGGGCCGGGTCCCAGCACCGCGGCAACCCTGGGCATCCCACCGGGCCACCTGCCAGAGCCGGGCCAGTGCCGCGTCTGGCTCCCGGGCGTGCCGCCGGGTCACCAGGGCCCCACGGGCGATTGCGCCGAGCTGGCCAACCAGGTGCCGCTGGACGGCTGGCTGGTCTACCGGCCCTCGAAGGACAAGAAAGAGGTGCAGGTGTCGGTGTACGACGGCCGGCGGCCCAACGTCGTGGTGGTGATCCGGTTCTACGACACGAACAGGGGCACGCTGCTCAGGGAAGAGACACCCTGACACTGGCGATCGAGCTCGCTCCTCATCACAAGCACATCGGCTACCTCTGAGCGGACCTTGCACGCGTGATGAGGATCGTGTGACGTCCCTACCCTACCCTTCGGGCGACCGAGTCAAGCTCGCCGCTATCGTCGCCCGGAGGTATTTTGTGGAACGTATGGCAACCGCACGATTCACCTGGCAGGACGTGCTCATCGCGCCGGAGGACGGCAACCGTGGAGAGTTGTGCGTGACGCCGCCGCCCAAGTTCGAGCACCAGCGGATCAGCCATCGGCTGGCCGTGGCGCTCGATCGCATCCTGGTGGCCCCCGGACACGGCGTCGTGGTCGCGGCGCCCGTCGGCGTCGAGTTCCCCGATACCGAGGAGGGCGTCCAGCCCGACCTGCTCTTCGTCTCGAACGAGCGAGCCGGGATCATCAGGCGCGGCTGGCTGCGGGGCGCGCCCGACCTCGTGGTCGAG
>JBDHHM010000386.1:0-3432 GCA_039589355.1 Gemmatimonadota bacterium
CCACAAAATAGAATCGTGGCCGCCGCTCGCCGAACCTACCCCATGCTGATGGTCATGGAACCCATGCTGGCGGCGAGGATGCCAACCAGCGCGGCCAGGGCGTAGGAGAACAGACCCGCCTTCTTGCCTACCCCCGCCCCGATGTACAGAGAGGGCGTGCTCGGGCCGTCGTAGTACGACGCCCACTCGCAATCCAGTCCACCGGGAGAATCGGGCCCACAGAGAGGCACGGGAGAACCCTCAGCCGGAGCATAATCCAGCTCTGCCGAGAGGTGGAGCCAGTCGTTCAGCGTATACCCCAGCCCCACGACGACGCCCGGGCCAGCCAGCCCAAAGAGCTCGGTGCCCTCGGAGCTGAGGAGTAGGCCGGCCGAGAGGTCAATGCGATGGGACCCGCCGAGCCAGCGGCGGTAGCGGCCCTTGAGACCGGCTCGTCCGGTTTCGAATCCGAAGTCGTGGCCACCGAACACGGTGAAGCCCACCGCCACGTTGCCCAGGTTCTTCATCCAGCCGACCTCGGCCGTGAGATAGAAGGCGCTCTGTCCCGCGCCAGAGGACACCCGGTAGCGCGCGTGGGCCTCCGTGATCAGGAAGGAGCTGCACTGCGGAACGGGCGCGGCGAGGACACAGAAGCTCTTCGGATGCTGAGGCACCAGGCTCGTCGCGTCTTGCACCTGGGCTCGGACGGTGCACGGGGTGAGGCTGCACAAGGCGATGGTGGCAAACATCAGGCGCTGCATGATTCCCTCCCACGATGGTGCCCTCACCGTCGCAGGGGGCCGTCAAGGGAAGGTCAAGCGAGGAACACTGCCGGCCGGGAAACGAAAGAGCCCACACACGGTGCGGGCTCGACCTAGTGGCCAGGGACGGAATTGAACCGCCGACACGGGGATTTTCAGTCCCCTGCTCTACCAACTGAGCTACCTGGCCGGGGGCGGATAATCTACTCAAACCGAGCCGTCGCGGCAGCCCCGATTGCTCGACTTCCCAAGTGACTGCGCGCCTTGCGGCTACCCGGGCGGGCGGTCCACCGATTCCAGCCCTTCACCTGGCAGCACGATATCGCTTTCCGCCTCATCCGACGCGTAGCGGTCCAGCTCGGGGGCGTCCGGGTACCGCTCCCGGGCGAGGCGGATCACTTCGCGCGCACGTTGCGGATCGTGCTTGACGGTGCGGTAGATCTCCTCGAGGCGAATAGATCTCCTCGAGGCGAATAGCCGCGTTGATGTCGACCTTACGGGATGCGCCGCGCCGCAGGTGGCTCTCGAGGAGTGCGATCGTCTCCTCCATGTTGGGCCGCATCCCCGCCGAGGAACCCATCACGCCGCCCCCGACCAGCTGGTCGGACAGCCAATCGCCCATGGGCTCGAACACGTACTCCAGCAGGAGGTCCCAGCTCCACCACACGATGCCGCACATGCCGGACGCCACGAACCAGCGCGGATCCTCCCGCACCACGAATCCGATGCCCGCAAAGGCAATCGTGGCCGTGCCGAAGATCCCGCGCACCAGCTTCGTGATGGAAAACGGCAGTACTCCCGATCCGCGCCTCACCTACCCTCCTTCGGGCCAGCACTGGACCCTACGGCAATGCATAATGTCCCCTGCGCTGCCCGCAAGCACACCCCTCACACGCCGTAACGCAGAAACGCAGCGTCGCAGATCGCTCCGGTTCTGCCCAAATATCTTGCCTAAGCACCTAACATACAACAAGATACGATGGTTGACCTCAGGCGATGCGACTTCAGCCGGCCGAAGACGCCCGAAATGCGATACCACAGCCCATGAATTGACCGGTTCCGAACCAGTTGCGCAGCAACGCGCTGTGCTCCTGCGGCAGGGAAGGGGATGTCCGTCCGGTCTATGGAGCTCCGCTGGGGCGCGGCCCAATGCAACCGGGGCCCAATCCCCGGTGTGGCCGCGTCGCGCCGAGTCCAGAACCTGCTACATTCTGGGCGGCGCTGCTCAGCACCGACACCGCGAGGCGCGAATGAGAGAGTTCCAGGTAGTGATCCTCCGGCTGCAGGGGAAGGCCCGCGAGGACGAGGATGCCATGACCGACCTCATGAACGAACGCGCCCGCACGGGGTGGATCTACCACTCGCTCCAGCCGCTTCCCGACGAAAAGGTGGTCATCGTCTTCTCACGGGACGCGTAAGGCCGCCCAACACTCAGAGCATTCCCAGGAGGAGCACCCCCATGCCGGCCGATCAACCGACCTGCATTGCTACCCGTGTTGCCTACGAGGGGAAGCTGGTCAAGGTGGAGGTGGACACCGTGCGTGGCCCCTCCGGTGCCGAATTCGACCTCGAGATCGTACGTCACCCGGGCGCGGCCGCCGTGGTACCGTTGCTGTCGGACCCCGAGAGCCCCGACCCCACGCTGCTGCTCATCGAGCAGTACCGCTACGCCACCGGCGGGACGATCTGGGAGGTCCCGGCAGGAGTGCTCGAGGCCGGGGAGGACCCGGCGGACTGCGCCCGCCGGGAGCTAACCGAGGAAACCGGCGCGGTAGCCGAGACGATCGAGCACCTGACGACCGTCTATACCACGCCGGGCTTCACCGACGAGCGGATCCACGTATTCCTGGCCACAGGGATCTCGCAGGGGGAACCAAAACACGAGGCCGACGAGTTTATCAAAATGAAACCACTGCCCCTCGCCAGGGCACTGGAGATGATCCGGGACGGGGAGATTGTGGACGCCAAGTCGATCGTGGCGCTCCTGTACGTCGCCGGGTACCGCCTCATTCTGTAGACGGTGTCACTCCACGAGGACAGCTGGCCCGTCCAAGGCGGTATCGGGAATCTCCCGATGGGCCGCTCCCTATCCCGTTTTCATATAGGCACTTACACAAAGCAACTCCGTGGCGAGGACCCGATCGGTACGGTTTGTGCGAATTACGCCACGGGAAGGAGGAGACCTTAGCGAACTGTTTCTTGTCCGAATGAGGGCAACCCGCTTGGGCGGGCTGCCCGGGAGCTACGAACAATGACCGCACCCATCGAGACCCGTGCGCGGGCAAGGCCCGCGACCGCCCCAGGGGCAGAGCGCCCCGATCTTAGCGAGTCGTCCGACTCGCGGGTGGTCGCGGCGTACCTGGCTGGGAGGGACAGGGCGTTCGATGAGTTGGTCGATCGCTACCAGAAGCGGTTGCTCAACTTCATCTACCGGACGATCGGCGATCGCGAACGCGCCGAGGACCTGGTGCAGGAGGTCTTCATTCGCGTCCATCGCCACCTGCAGCGGTTCGACCAGAGCAAGAAGTTCTCAACCTGGATCTACACGATCGCGTCGAATCTGGCGAAGAACGAGCTACGGAATCGCAGCCGCAGTCCGCTGGTCCTCTTCCAGACCATCAAGAAGAACTGGGAGGCCGACCACCGGCCGCTCCAGTTCGAGGACCCGGGCCACCGACCGGAAGACCTCTAC
>JBDHHM010000387.1:0-4274 GCA_039589355.1 Gemmatimonadota bacterium
TGCTGGACGACGCGGACCTGCGGATCCTCGGCCGAAGCGATTTCCACGCCGTGATCTGCGCGACGGGCAAGATGAACCGGGGCCAGGGCATCGCCGACCTGCCTCGGATGCTCGACGCCGGGATCAACGTCTGCCTGGGGACCGACGGCAGCGCCAGCGACAACCTCGACGTGCTGATGGGTATGAAGGTGACGTACATCTCCCAGAACCACCTCCACGAGCAGGTGTACGCCTTCCCCCCGGAGACCATCCTGGAGATGGCGACGACGGGCGGCGCGCGCGCACTGGACTGGGAGATGGGGCGGCTCGCGCCGGGCCAGCTGGCGGATTTCATCCTGGTCGACTCACGACGGCCTCACCTGTGTCCGCTGATCACGAGCCCGAGGTCCAACGTGCTCTTCAACCTCGTCTACTACGCCACCGGCGCCGACGTGGACACGGTGATCATCGACGGCGAGGTGATCATGGAGGGCCGCGAGGTGACGACGCTGGACGAGGACGAGGTCTTGACCCGCCTGCAGGAACGCGCCCAGCACCTGTGGCGGCGAGCGGCGCACTGAGCGTCGAGATCGTTCGTCAGGGCGCGCCGATCCACGACCGCAGGTAGGGGACTCAGTGAGGAATGCAGGCTTCTTTCCGATCCGACTCGCTCAGCCATGCGGGCGGAAGCTATGCGGGGTTGGGTGCCAGGGCCGGGTGGACCCCGTTTTTCCGGAGGGCCTGTGGCTTGGTCGGTGGTGCGCAAATCACAGTGCCGCGCGGAATGGTTGTAGTGCGGAACTCCGAGGTCGGTAGATCACCAGGCCCTCCGGAAAAACGGGGATCCACCCGGCTTCGATGCGCTTTACGGGCGCGGGCCTCAGCGGTGCGCCACGCGGTGATCGTCTGAGCGAGTCGGATAGGCAGGTGCAGGCTAGGGCGATTGAAGCTTCGCCAAATCCGCGATGTCGCGGTTCATCCGGAAGAGGATCAGATCCGGCCTGGGCCGTTCCGACCGGTACATGTCCGGGCCTCCGACTTGGCCGCGCTCTCTCCCGCACTCGTTCAGGAAGCCCTCGGCGGCGAGCCGCATGGGCTCCGAATAATCGCTGGCGTCCCGGATCGCGATCCAGATGCGCCCGGGGTGGTCCTCGTCGGGCTCGACGACCCATCGGCCCACGTTGTAGATGGTCGCCGCCAGGGTGACCACGAGCTTGAGCTTGCTCGCGTAGCTCGTGATCGCGGTCGATTCCTCGACGGATCCGCTGCGCACCGACTCCTTCCAGCGCTCGATGAAGCTGAGCTGTTCGTAGAGCCCCGCGCCCATGAGGTGACGCGCGTTCGCCCCTCCCCGCTCGACGAAGTAGGCCGGGGAGCCGCCGCCCTCGATGTCGCCGAGGAGCTGAAGAAAGCGGGTATAGCTCGCCATGGGGTACCAGCCCGCGGTGTTGATCTTGCTGTCGAGAAGGGCGAATTCCTCGGCTTCGAGCCGGACTTCCAGCTCTTCCCCCGTGACTCGGCCGGCGTCTCGCAAGCGAACCAGCTTCTCGACCACCGCCTCGATGAGCGTTCCCTTGACGGAGGCCTGTGCCATGGCGCCTTTCTCCCTCGTGGGATTCCCAATCACTCTCATCGACCCACAGCGAGGATCTCTTGAGCGCCGCGTCGCCGCGCTGTGTTCCACAATCTGGCCGGAGGGACTAGAACCCATCTCAAAGTGCGCCGTGCGAAGGCGCCAATCCTCAGTGGGTGCAATACCCACCCGACAACTGGTCGCTCCAGTCGGTAGCCGCCGGAGCGGTCGCGGAGGTAACGAAGCGAGCGCGCAGGCCGGAACGTGAGTGAACGCTGAGCAGGCCTCGAAAAGCTCGATGCGGGGGCCGACCGGGCTTTGAGATCGGGAAGGCCGCCGTCGCTGGGCGAGACGAGCGACAGCACCCAGCGGCCCCGCCGGGGTATTGGCGTCGGCATGCGTGTACATGGGGATCGGACGCAACACGGGAAGCCCCGTCGGGTGGGTGGCGGAGGGGCCCGCAGTACCGGGGAAGCCGGGTAATGCCGGTAGAGGGAAGGGGCCCTGGTTCAAGGTCAGCGTAGGAAGCAGCGAGAGCCAGGAGATTGGCGGTGAGCCTACGAACTCCAGAGAAGGTTGAGAAGCTGCGGGCGGCGCTGCACGCCAAAGCGAAGGGATCTCCCGACTATCGATTCTATGCCCTGTACGACAAGGTGTACCGCGGCGACGTTCTCGAGTTCGCCTACCGGCTGTGTCGCCGTAATGGGGGGGCAGCGGGGGTGGACGAAGAGCGTTTCGAGGACATCGAGGCGTTTGGGATGGATCGGTGGCTGGGAGAACTGACGGAAGAGCTCAGGAACAAGACCTACCGACCCCAAGCCGTGCGGCGGGTCTGGATCCCGAAGCCCGACGGAACCCGGCGACCGCTGGGGATCCCGACGGTCCGGGACCGGGTGGTGCAGACGGCGGCGGTTCTCGTCCTCGAACCGATCTTTGAGGCTGATCTGCCGCACGAGCAGTACGCCTACCGGCGGGGTCGCAGCGCGCTGGACGCCGTGCAAGCGGTGCATCGGCTGCTGAACACGGGGCATACGGAGGTTGTCGACGCGGACCTGAAGGGGTACTTCGATGAGATTCCGCACGCCGAGCTGATGAAATCGGTGGCTCGTCGCGTGAGCGACCGACACATGCTGCATCTGATCAAGATGTGGCTCCAAGCACCGGTGGAGGAGACCGACGACCGGGGTCGCAAGCATCGAACGACTCGCAACAAGGACCGAGGTCGGGGCTGCCCGCAAGGGGCTCCAATCTCACCGCTGTTGGCAAACCTCTACATGCGTCGCTTCGTCCTAGGGTGGAAGAAGTTCGGGTACGAGTCGCGCCTGCGGGCGCGGGTGGTCTCTTATGCCGACGATCTCGTGATCTGCTGCTGTGGCAGTGGGGAGGCCGCGATGGCGGCGATGCGGGAGATGATGGAGAAGCTGAAGCTGACGATGAACGAGGCCAAGACCCAGCTGCGCACCCTGCCAGACGAATCGGTCGATTTCCTGGGCTACACCATCGGCCGCTGCTACTCGCCGCGGACGGGTCGGGCCTACATCGGCACGCGCCCGTCTCGAGAGGCGGTGCGGCGGGTCTGTCGCGAAATCAGCGACCTGACCCGGCGCCGGTGGTTGCTCCTCGACGCCCAGGGCCGAGTGGCTCGGATCAACCGACTTCTGCTCGGTTGGTCGAACTACTTCTGCCTGGGTCCGGTGAGCAAGGCCTACGGCAGCGTGGATCGCCACGCGAGCCGGCGGCTCCGTCAATGGCTGCGAGCGAAGCACAAGGTGCAGGGGGAGGGGACAGCACGCTTCCCCGACGAGTACCTGCGCCAGGAGCTGGGTCTGGTCCGGCTCCAGGAGCGGACGCGCAGCTTCCCGTGGGCGACCGCGTGAGTCCTTGTCCGAAAGCCGGATGCGGGAAAACCGCCTGTCCGGTTTGACGAGCGGGGTGTGGAAACGGAGTAAGGGAGAGCGAGTGAGGCACCGGCAACCGAAAGGGCCGGCAACAGATGGGCTTCCCCTACGCCACCGCGCCACACCTCGACTCTACATGAGATGGGCTCTAGTACTTCAGGGTGACCTGGACGTATCCGAAGTCCACATCCGTACCGTTGATGTCGCCGGCATCGCGCTGCTTCTTCACGACGTTGTCACCCCAGAAGTGCATGTAGCCTCCCTGGAGCGAGAGACCCTTGCACAGGTTCACGTTGACGACGGTGTCGATTTCCTTGCCGTAGTTGGAGGATCCATGTGGGTCCCTGGGCACGAAGCCGAAGACCTCCTTGTTGAACGCACCGGTACCTCGGTACTGCTGGTCATCCTTGTTGGCCAGGTAGAACTGGTGGAACATCACGTTGACGCCCACCTTTTCGTGCGGCTTGAACTGCAGCTGGACGAACACGTCGATTAGATTCTGGAACGCCAGCAGATCCGCGAAGCCGTAGTAGAGGTGGTTCGTGGGGAGCATGTTGAAGAAGGTCTTGTGATCGCCGTGATCGTCCCCGCCCGACGCGACGTTGATTCCGGCGCGGTACCAGGGCTTCCAGGCGACTTCCGTGAACTGGTACCCGACCTCCGTCAGAAACGCCCCGGCGAGATGGTCTCGGCCGTCGTAGCGACCGGCCTGACCGGCGGCCCACAGCAGGAAGTCGGCGTTGCCGGGTCCCAACGGGTAGATACCGATTGCGGACATGCCGAGCGTGTAGACCTCGATCAGGCCGGGCAAGCCACCGTCGTCG
>JBDHHM010000388.1:0-2189 GCA_039589355.1 Gemmatimonadota bacterium
TCCTGGTTTACAGCACGTGGTTCTTCCTGGCAGGTATCCCGCAGGACATTCTGGGCCTGCAGCGAGTCGCCGACTATCCGACAGCACTGCGTGTCTTTACCCAGTACGTGCTCATCCCGCTGGTCGTCGTGTACATGATCATCCTCTACGCGTACATGGCGAAGATCATCATCCAGTGGGATCTGCCCAAGGGCTGGGTCGGCTATCCGGTGATCGGGGTGTCGCTGGCGGGGATGCTAGCACTGCTGCTTGTTCATCCGATCCGTAACAATCCGGAGAGCAAGTGGGTCGTACCATACGCGAAGCTGTTCTACTGGGCGTTCTATCCGCTGATCGTGTTGATCTCGGTCGCCATAGTCACCCGGATCTCCGACTACGGGGTGACCGAGAACCGCTACCTGGTAGTCGTGGCGACGGTCTGGCTTCTCGGCACCGCCCTCTACTTCAGCTTCCGGCGCAAGGCGGACATCAGGATCGTACCGATCTCGCTATGCATAGTGTCCGCGCTCGCCGCATTCGGACCCTGGGGGGCGACCGCTTTCGCCCGGCGAAGCCAGCTGGATCGTCTGAGGGGGATCTTGAACGCCGATGAGGTGATGGTGGACGGCAAGCTCGAGCGGACGGCTAAGCCTCTCCCCTTCGAGCGCGAGAAGGAGATCAGCGACATAGTCGAGTATGTCATCGGTTTCCACGGCGCGAACCGCATCCGCGACTGGTACGCCGAACCCGAGCGGCTCCCCGACGACCTGACACCGCCAATCGCCATGCGTGAGATGGGCGTCGAGCACGTCAGCCGCTGGCAAAGGGAACCGGAGGGTTACGCCATCGACCCCTCCGGGCCGAACCCGGTCACCGTAACCGGCTTCGACTACGCCTACAGGCTCGACCTTTACGATGCCGATTCGACCCGCTGGTCCACGATGCTCGACAGTGTGACGGAGCTTTCACTGGACGGAGCGACGCTGCAGCTGGCCCGAGCCGGCGACCCAGCGAGCGATCTGAGCGTCGACCTCACCTCGATGCTCATCGCGCTGCGCGCCAAGGAGGAACGTGGCGAATCCTACGGCCGTGAGGAAACCACCGTCGAGAGCGAGGGCGAGCGGTATCGGATGGCTTTTTACCTCCGCCACGCCGGCGGCGGTGGCGAAGGCGACTCTATCACGGTCGAGAGACTGTCGGCGACGATCCTCATCAAGGTGAAGTAGCGACCGCCGCCGCCGGCTGCGCGGCGAGGTCGCCTCGAGCCTGCCGCCGGGCCAGCACCTCTTGCTGCCGTCCCAACCAGTAGCCGACGGCGAGCCAGACCCCACAGAGCGGCACCGCTAGGAAGGCCAGCGCCGACATGCCCACGCCCAGCCACAACATCCCGCCGTAGAACCAGGCGCCCACCTGATCGCCGCCCCGGTAGACGAAGGTGTCGATGAAGTTCTTCGCCTTGTATTTCTCCTCGCGGGTGACCACCGTGTAGAGGATCTCCCGCGTCGGCCGCGCCACCCCGTAGTTGCCGGCGCGACGCAACGTCTGGAACACGACCAGCACACCGAGGAACGGCCACAGCCCCAGGCCGGTGAATCCCAGAACACATATCGCAGGCAGGATCGCCAGCGTCACCGCCACACCCAGCCACTTGATGAAGCGTCCCGTGAGGAAGGCCTGCGTGAAGATCGCCAGAACGTTCACCGCCAGATCGATCTTGGCGAAGAACGCGGTGCGCACCGCACGATCGGTGATCGTCTCCTGTACGATCGCCGTCTGCTGGAAGTAGAGCCCGCCAGCACACCTCCGCCGATCGGCTCCTCGGCCGGCTTCGCCGTGTAGCCGCGCCCCGGTTCAGTCTCGGGTAGACCGCCCACCCTGATCCCCGACTCCTCCGGCGACGAACGACCGGTCGTCGTCGACCGCCTCGATAGAGCGTGGACGCACCAAACGGCGAACTCGAGGAGTGCCACGGAGATCAGGATCAGGTAGACCGGCCCGATCACCTCCACCAGAAAAGCGGTCGTAGCGGCACCCACGATGGCACCCAGCGTCCCGCCCATGGCCATGAACCCGAACATCCGCTTCCCCTGCTCGTTGCGAAACACATCGGCCATGAACGCCCAGAAGACCGAGACCACGAACAGGTTGAAGACACTGACCCACCAGAAGAAGCTACGGCCGATCCAGATGTTCGCGCTCTCGGGCGCCCA
>JBDHHM010000389.1:0-2835 GCA_039589355.1 Gemmatimonadota bacterium
ACCCACGTCGCGATCGCCACCGACCACGTCGTCGAGTCCTTCCGCAACGAGCTGTGGGAGGACTACAAGGACGGCAGCGGGATCGCCGAGGATCTGCTCTCCCAGTTCGGTCTGCTCGAGGACGCGCTGCGCGCCGTGGGCCTCGTCGTCTGGCCGATGACCGAGTACGAGGCCGACGACGCCCTGGCCGCCGGCGCCGCCATGGCCGCCGCCGAGACCCAAGTCGAGCAGGTCCTCATCTGTACCCCCGACAAAGACCTCGCCCAGTGTGTCTTAGGCCGGCGCGTAGTGCAGTTCGATCGTCGTAAGCGGTTGGCCATCGACCATGAGGGCGTGGTGAAGAGGTTCGGCGTGCCGCCGGCCTCGATACCCGACTACCTGGCGCTGGTGGGCGACGACGCCGACGGTTTCCCCGGGATACGCGGCTTCGGCGCCAAGACTGCAGCGACCGTGTTGGCGGCGCCAAGACTGCAGCGACCGTGTTGGCCCGCTACGGCCACATCGAGGATATACCGCTGCGCGGCAGCGAGTGGGATGTCTCGGTGCGCGGTGCGGAGCGGCTGGCGACGACGCTGGCGGAACAGATGGACCACGCGCTTCTGTTCCGGCGACTTGCCACACTGGATGGCAACGCCCCGGTCAACAAGCGCGTCGAAGAACTGGAGTGGTCCGGCCCTGCTGAGGGCTTCGGCGAGGTTTGCGCGCGGTTGGATGCCGAGGGGTTGAGGGCTCGGGTGGAGGGGCTGGCTCAGAGCAGACGGTGACGATGGCGATGGGGAGGAGGAGGTAGTGGACTCTTTCGTGGAGTACGTCGTCGATCAATTGCGCCGGCTTGGCTCCGTGGAGGCCCGGGCCATGTTCGGAGGCCACGGGCTGTACTGCGGGGGCGTCTTCTTCGCGATCATCGCCGAAGGGCGGCTCTACTTCAAGACCGACGCCGCCAGTCGGCAGGACTACGAGGGGCGGGGGATGGGGGCATTCCGCCCCAACCCGAAGCAGACACTCAAGACCTACTACGAGGTCCCGGTAGAGGTTCTGGAGGACGACGAGGAGCTGGCCGCCTGGGCGGAGCGGGCGCTGGCCGCCGCCGAGTCTTGACCAGCCCTCGCATGGGGATAGATTTTGCGCCGCATCTGGGGCTGTAGCTCAGCTCGGTTAGAGTGCCGGTCTGTCACACCGGAGGTCGCGGGTTCGAGTCCCGTCAGCCCCGTTTCCAGAGCTTCCTTATCTATTCCGCCGTGTCGGCGACCCCTCGTCATTATCTATAGCGGAGGCGGACTTGATTACGCTGGATAACGTGAGCAAGTCGTTCGGTCGAACGGTGGCGGTGGACGAGGTCTCGTTCACGGTCGACCGCGGCGAGGTCGTCGGGTTCTTGGGCCCCAACGGGGCGGGGAAGTCGACGACGATGCGGCTGATCACCAACTTCCTGGAGCCCGACGACGGAGCGGTGCTCATCGACGGGGTGGACGTCCGCGAGGACCCGGTGGGCGCGCGGCGCCGCATCGGCTACCTGCCGGAGAACAACCCGCTCTACGACGACATGCTCGTGGCGGAGTACCTGCGCTTCGTCGGCGACCTGCGGGGCGTCGGGATGGACGGGCCCGGCAGCGCGTTGGACGATACGGTCCAGGCCACCGGGATCGCTGAGGTCTTCTACCGCCCGATCGGCGAGCTGTCCAAGGGCTACAAGCAGCGGCTGGGGCTCGCCGCAGCGATCCTCCACCGTCCCGATTTCCTCATCCTCGACGAGCCGACCGAGGGGCTCGACCCGAACCAGCGGCAGGAGATCCGCCGGCTGATACGCGAGGTGGGGAAGGAGCACACGGTCATCCTCAGCACCCACGTGTTGCCGGAGGTGGAGGAGACCTGCCGCCGCATCATCGTGATCCACGAGGGTAAGATCGTCGCCGACGGCTCGACCGAAAACCTCATGGCGCAGGCCCGCGACACGAGCACCAAGCGCACGATCGTCGTCGAGGTCAGAGGCGCGGACGTCGCCCGCGAGGTGGTCAAGCTTCCCAACGTCGAGGAGGTCACCGACGAGTCCGAGTCCGAGGGCCGCACGCGCCTGACACTCGCCGTTGGCTCTGGGCCCGACCCGCGGCCAAGAGACCGCGAGCCTGCAGGACCTGTTCAGCCAGCTGACGCGGTAGGGGGACAGGTGATGCGGAATATCTGGACGATCGCCCGCAAAGAGCTGCGCACCTATTTCGATCACCCGACGGCATACATCCTGCTCGTCGTCTTCCTCGCCCTCAACTTCTTCTTCTTCTTCTTCTTCTTAGGCGGCGTCTTCCTGACGGGAAATGCTTCGCTGCGCTCCATGTTCGATCTGCTGCCTTGGATCCTGCTGTTCTTCATCCCGGCGGTGACCATGGGAACGCTGGCCGAGGAGCGCCGGCGCGGCACGCTCGAGGTGACGCTCAGCCACCCGCTTCGGGAGTCCCAGTTCCTGCTCGGCAAGTACGCTGGCAGCCTGCTCTTCCTATATATAGCGCTTGCCGGCACGCTTCTGGCGCCACTGACGCTGAGTATCGGTGGCCGACTCGACATGGGCGTCGTCCTCGCCCAATACATCGGCACCGCGTTCCTGATGGCCGGTATGGCGGCGGTCGGCCTCTTCGCCTCGGCTCTGACGCGCAACCAGATCACGGCCTTCATCATCGCCACCGCTGTGATCTTCGCACTGATGATGGCCGGGACCGAGGGCTTGCAGATGGGCCTGCCGGCGTGGCTGGGCGGCGCCGTCGGCGAGCTCGGCATAATGCCGCATTTCGGTAACGTGGCGCGCGGGGTCATCGACCTCCGCGATGTCGTCTACTTCGTCGCCCT
>JBDHHM010000390.1:0-4811 GCA_039589355.1 Gemmatimonadota bacterium
CTGACGGGGATGTAGAGCCGCTGTCCCACCTCGAGCCGCTCGGGGCGAACGTTCGGGTTGGCCGAACGGATCGCGGAGAGGTCCGAGCCGTATGCCATGGCAAGGCGGCTGAGGGTATCGCCGGACCTTACGGTGTGGTGGATCGAGCCGGCGCGCGCCTGTGCTTGGATCCGCGCATAGTTGGCAGCGAACGTGTCGCCGCTTCGCGGCGGCAGGCGCACGTAATAGCGCTCGCCGGGAGGCGTAACGCCACGGATCAGTTGGGGGTTGAGCGCCTTGACCTCGGCGACTTCTACACCGGCGGCCTCAGCGATGACTTCCAGGCTGGTCGCGTCCGGCACTTGGCCCAGGTCATAGCTCAGAGGGGGAACGACCGCGACGGTGAGCCCGTACCTGTCCGGCTGCTTCGCGATGAGCGCGGCGGCGATGAATTTAGGAACGTAGTCCCGCGTCTCGGACGGAAAATATCCGCGACGGGCGAGGGTCCAGAAGTCGCGACTGCCCGTTCGACGGATGGCGCGCCGCACACGGCTCGCCCCGCCGTTGTAGGCGGCCGCCGCCAAGTACCAAGAGCCGAATTCCTCGTAAAGGTCTTTCAGATAAGCGGCAGCGGCGTGCGTGGCCAGCACCGGGTCGCGCCGCTCGTCGATCCAGTATGTGACGCGTAGGCCGTAGCGGCGAGCGGTGCTGGCGAGGAATTGCCAGAGCCCCACAGCGTGCGCCGAGCTATAGGCGTTGGGGTTATAGCCGCTCTCGATGAGCGAGAGATAGACGAGATCCTGCGGCAGGCCGTGCTCGCGCAAGATGGCCCGCAATGTCTCCTCGTAGCGACCTGCTCGGGCGAGATGAACCTGGATGGTCCTGCGTCCGCGACTCTGGTAGTAATCGAGCCAGCGGTCGACCGCCCTATTGTACTCGATGGGAATATCCCAGACCGGTCTGTCCGCCAGCGGAGCGGAGACCGTGAGTGCCATAGCGTTCTGCGTCGAGTCCGCATCTGGTTCGGTCGCGCCGTTCAGCGTGGAGAACATTAAGGCTGCCAGGCAGCTTGCGACGATCATCGATTCGGTCGGGCTCCTCGGAGTGATAAGGGGGTAGGTGAGCACGGCCCGGGTCCGGCCGCCGCGGGCGGGTCCCCCCCGCGGGCGCTGAACGAGCAGGCAAGTGACGTACCCGTCCTGAGGATGTGACGTACTTTGTTGATAAATAAAGAGTTAAAGCGCCGGGCTCGAGTATTCTGTGGTGTGAGGGCCCCTCGGGATTTCGGTCAAACCGACATAGCCGGGCGTTCTGACCTGCTTGTGCAGTAGGGGCGACCTAGTCGGACGAACCGAATCGATGCGTTGCCCGTGCTGGAGATCTTCGGTGTAGAGCACCGCGCAGCGGGACTCTTTCGCCGCATGGACGATCAGCGCATCCCAGAAACCGATGTCCCGCAGCCGCGTGAGGTCGATTGCAGCCAGGATGTCATCCAGGCCGTTGATAACCACTTCGAAACGGCCGAATAACTCTACTTTGCGTCGTGCTATCTCGGCCGGGACACCCAGCTTCCGAGTCGCGGCCACGAAGTACTCCTGAAGCACCTGGGTTGAGAGCACCCCCCAGCCATCAAGGCGCGCCCGCTCGACTAGCTCCAGCGAGCGCGCCTGTTTCTCGGGGGCGTCGTGGTCGTCGGTATAGACCAGGATGTTCGTATCGAAGAAGCTACGAACGTTCATGCAGCTCGTCCCGGTCGAAACGCCAGCCGCGCGAACGGCCGCCCCCCTCGCCTGAGAGCCGGCGTAGCTCCTCCACATCCCGCTCCCCCTGGTCTCGCCCGGTCAGCCGCTCCAGGTATTCGCGTACCAACTGGTTCACGCTCTTGCCCATGGCATGGGCAATTTGGCGAGCGTCTCTCAACAGTTCGTCATCGATTGCGAGTGTGATGTTCATAAGAGACCGGGTTGGTTCTACACATAATATGTGTACACATAATACGTGTACACCCGCCTCTCGTCAATCTCTTTGGCCCTTCGCCGACGGAGGTTCCGCTGCTGCCCGACGCGCCGATCACCGACCGTCGTAAGGCACTCCCTCGGTAATCCACGCCGGTGCCGGCGCGCCCTTCAGGTAATGATCGAAGAATTCCATCATCCGGATCGAGTAGTCGAGCTTGTTGGCGTATTTTTGCGGATGGTGCGGCTCGCCCCGATACTGGAGGAAGATGGCGTTCTTGCCGTTGCGTCGAAGCGCCAGGTAATACTCGATGCTCTGATACCACGGCACCGCCTCATCCTCGTCGCCGTGCATGATGAGTAGCGGCGTATCGACTTTGTCGGCGTAGAAGAGCGGCGAGTTCTCGATGTAGTCTTCGCGTGCCTCCCAGAGGCTGCCCGATAGACGGCTCTGGGTCGCCTCGTACTGGAACTGCCGCGCCCGGCCGCTGCCCCAGCGGATACCGCCGTAGGCGCTGGTCATGTTGGCGACTGGCGCGCCGGCTACAGCGGCGGCGAAGATATCGGTCTGAGTGACGATGAACGCCGTCGTGTAGCCGCTCCACGAGTGTCCGTGAAGCCCGAGGCGCTGCGGGTCAGCCAGCCCCATGTCCACCAACTCCTGCACGCCGGGCACGACGCTCTTCATTGCGGAGTAGCCGGGACGCCCGACCTCGAAGCGCACGTCGGGTAGGAAGACGATGTAGCCGTTGGACGCGTACATCGGGAAGCTGGGCCGATGGTTGATCACCGGCTCGTTGAACTCGTGCAGTCGCTGCGAGAAGAAGCGGTAGAAATAGGTCAGCACCGGGTAACGCACGCCCTCCTGGTAGTTCCCCGGCAGGATCACCGCGCCGTGCAGCTTGACGCCGTCCAGGCTCTCGTACTCGATGAGCATCTCTTCGCCCCAGGCGAACTCATCGATCTGAGGATTCACGTTGGTCAGCCTGTGGGCCCAGAGGTCGGGGAACTCGTCGTAGTCCTCGCGGGTGAACAGGTAGACGTCGGCGTCTTCCGCTTTCGCCAGGAAGGTGAACTTCTTGTCATCTTCCAGCAGCCGCTCCAGTCCGCCGCGATCGACGCGCGTGCGATAGAAGCCGAAGTTCTTCCGGTCCTCATCGAACGAGGTGAGGTAGACGGTGGAACTGCTCGGGAAGCTCTTCTGCTCGTCGTCGACGCGCAGCACCCGATAGATCTTGCGGGTCGCCCGCCCCTCGCCGCGGGTCAGGTTGATTGGCTCGCCGCCGCCGGTGGGGAACTGCCAGACGTCGTACTTGTCGTGGATGAGGACCGCCCGCTGGCCGTCGACCCAGCCGCCCATGCCGTAGCCGGCTCTCGCGTTGGGGTAGTCGTGGTCCTCGTCGGCGAACGAGACGGACATATCGTGGGTCAGGTTGCGTGTCGCGCCGCTCTCCGTGTCGTAGAGGTGCCAATCTTCATCGTGGAAGTAGACGAGGTAGCGACCCTCGGGTGACGCGCTCTGCCGCACCTCGCGGCGGCCGGTCCAGCCTCGGGTGGCGGAGCTCCCACCCCCCATCCGTTCAGCGACTAGCCGTGAAGAGCCGTCTTCGAGGTCCACGACGTAGCCATCGGAGAAGTCGCCCGCCCAGGTTCTCTCCTTCATGTATGGCGTCGGGTCGGAGGCGCCCGACACTCTCGGGTTGTCCGGCACGCCGCTGATTCTCACGGCCAACGAGGTGCGCCGCTGCTCGTCCTCCCAGTTCTCTTTCTGGTTGGGGCTGATCAGCGGGTCGTTCCAGTGCCAGACATCGACCCCGCGCTCCTCGAGTATCGCCTCCACATCGTAAGCATCGAATTCCTCGCCCTCTTCATCTCCATCCTCATCTCCATCTTCATCTTCATCTTCCTCAGGACGAAGCCCGAAGAACAACCGCTCCCCGTCCTCCGACCAGGTCAACCGGTTCCGCGTCGGGATCTGCCAGCCTTCCGGCGTCGCGGTGGAGTCGACGGCGGGCCAGGTGCCGTCGCCGTCCCAGATGCGGAGCGCCGCGGTGCCGGGCTCCCCGTCCTCGTCCTCGAGAGCCGCGGTGTAGGCGAGCCGCGCGTCGCCCGGGCTCCAGGCGAAGTTCGAGTAGTGGCCGAAGGGCAGCTGTTCCAGAATGACCTCGGTGAAGTCGCCGGCTGTCAGGTCGCGCACGTAGAGGCCGTCGCGCTCGTTCGCCGTGTCGGCCAGGGCGTAGGCGATGTAGCGGCTGGTGGAATCGAAGGCGAAGCTGCGCACATCATCGATCTCGATCTCGGCGTCGCCTGAGGTTCGGCGCACGAGCAATCTGGTGCCTGATTCACGGCCGTTGTCGTCCCTCTTCGCGCCGGATTCTTCAGCTGCGCTGTCCTCTTCCTCGAAGCGGTGGATGGCTATCCAGCGCCCGTCGTCCGAGAACTCGAAGGCGCGGACATCGTCGAGCTCGTCCGTCTCACCCGACGTCGTATCGAGGATCAGCAGGCCCGTCTTCGGTCTGTCGTCACCATTGGCGGTCTCCGTCTCCTCGAAGCTCGGGTTACGCCGCGCGGCGACCCAGCGGCCGTCGGCGGAGATCGTCGGGTGGCTGCCCAGCGGCAGCACGTAGCGCGTCGCGCCGTCGGTCGAGCGGACGATCACCTCGGGGTCGCCGCGGTCCGGCATGGCGGTGAAGGCGACCCAGCCGCCGTCGCGCGACAGCACGAGGTTCTCGATCTGTCGGAACTGCATGAGCTCGACGAAGCTGAGTGGGCGCTTCTCCTGCGCGTGGCCGGTCGCCGGCGCGCTGAGGACGAGGGCCAGCAGAATGAGGGTGGCCCGACGGATGCTGTGGCGCGGTCGTGTCACGGAACGCCTCC
>JBDHHM010000391.1:0-2048 GCA_039589355.1 Gemmatimonadota bacterium
CCGTCACCTTCGCTCACGACCTGGACGACGGGGTCGCGCATGCCTGTGATCTCGAGGCGCGGCAGGTAGGCGACGGCAGCGCGGCCGTAGTTGTCTTCCTGCGCGAAGCTGACGGGCCAGCCGGGGTACGGCGGTTCGCCGGCGGCAGGATCGGACCAGCGCGGCCAGGCGGCGAGGCTGATCTCGCGCGTGCTGCGGTTGAAGCGGGCGATCCCGTAGCCGGGCGCCCGCTCGTGGAGCGCCGCCGGTTCCACCCCCCAGCGGTGGGGGTTCGAGACCGCCAGAACCGTCATCTTGTTGCCGAACCCGTCCTCGTAGTCGCCGGTGTAGCGGGCGGCGTTCGGGTCGCGGTTCGCGCCCGGCTGCGGCGGAAACCAGCGGCGCGGCCAGAAGTTCGCGATGGAGGGCACGCAGAGAGCGAAGCCGGCATCGCGCCACTCGTCCACGCCGTACTGGACCGTCGACCCAAGATGCTGGTCGCCGGCCAGGTGGACGGCGAACCCTTTGCGCATCACGCGCAGCGCTCTGTTACGCCCCGCCTGCGGCCAGCCGTTCGAGTCCATGTCGCTGACGTACTTCTCGCCGTCGGCGTACTCGCCGGGCGCGAGTATGGGGAGCGATGGGATCACCGAGCCGCTGGTCGCGCTATCGGGCAGGGTGGCCAGGTTGGCGAAGAGGGTCTGCGACAGTGCGACCTTCATCCATGCGCCGCCGCTCCAATCGCTCGCCCAACTCTCCAGGAACTCTAGTTGACGGTCGCCGAGCAGGACGGCGCCGGGCGCATCGGCTTCGCTCTTCGGATCGAACTCGGGGTTCTGGGGCCAGCCGTTCCAGACCTCGGCCTCGGGCAGCAGCGGTGCGGGCGCCGACTTGAACTTGCGGTCCTCGATGACGGCGAAGCTCACGCCGCCGTACAGCAGGTCCGTATAGTACACATCTATGCCCTGCTCGACGGGGGTCGGGTCGAACGGCTCGGGCAGGTGGCCCGCCATCGTCCGCTGGACCAAGTCCACAAACTCGGGCGGCAGCTTGTAGCCGCCGGCGTCCTGGGCGGCTGCACCGGAGAGACCGGGCGGCGTCGCCTTACCACCGGCGCCCCAAACGTTGCCGTGGTAGACGTCGTGATCGTCGGGGACGGTGACGCTGGGGATCTCGGCGGTCAGCTCGCCGAACGCCCAGTACCAGAGGTACCACTTGTACAGGTAGTCTTCCAAAGGCTGCGCGAAGTCGGCCCGTGTCGGGCTGGCGCCCTCATAGACCTGATCGCCACTGAAGAAGAGCAGGTCGGGATCGTGAGCGCGCACGTGGCCGACGATATCGGCGTGGGGGAACCAGAGGCCCCAGTTCCAGGGGAACGATCCGCGATCGACGCCGGGGTGGGCGACGTTGTGATTGCCGGTGAACGCGGCGACGACGATCTCCTCCTCGCCGACCGGGTCGCGCCGCACGAGGCCCTCCTTATAGTAGACCTCCGCGCCGGCGCCCCAGACCAAGGGATAGGCGAGGCGATACCGCACGTCGCGGCCCGCATCCCAGCCATCGACCTCGAAGCTCGCCGTGTAACCCGGGACGACCACGGAGGCGCTCGCCACGGTCTCCCAGCCCCGACCCCGCAGGAGCTGCAACTCGACGTGCCGCCCATCCAGGTCGCCGACCGGCATGAGCTGCGCGGTCAGCTTGAGGGTGCTTTTGCTAAGGGTATGCTGGCTCCCGATCACCGGGCCGAGCGCTTGGAACCAGAAAGCGCCGCCACCGTCACGCCGGGCGTCGCAGGCGAGCGCGACGTTCCCCTGCAGACGCGAAGGATCCACTACGGTGGGACCGAGCGCGACCGCCGCGCCGCTCCCGTCGCCGGCAGTACCCGTCAGGGTGAGCTCGTAGCCCCCGGGGGCCCGCCTGGCACTCAGCTGCAGCACGAGCGGGCCCAGAGATGGGAGAGCGTCCTCGCCCTGCGCAAGCAGCCCGGCGTCGCTCTCGAGGTCGCGGAAGAAGAGCCTGCCAGCCGCATCTATCCCGGCGTAGATGCCGGCCAGCGCGCCGCTGCTGTG
>JBDHHM010000392.1:0-3160 GCA_039589355.1 Gemmatimonadota bacterium
CGCCTCCAGCCCTATGTACGCCCACTTCTTGCCGCCGTCCACCGACTTGAAGACGCCCAGGCCCCACGGCGAGGACTGGCGGTTCTGCGGTTCGCCGGTGCCGACCCAGACGATCTCCGGGTTCGACGGCGCCAGCGTCACGTCACCGATCGAGCCGGTCGGCTGGTCGTCGAAGAGCGGCTCGAAGCTGGCCCCGTGGTTGGTCGTCTTCCACAGGCCGCCGGTGGCCGTGCCGACGTAAAAGGTCGACGGGTCGGCCTCGTCCACCGCGAAGTCGGCCACGCGGCCGCCCATGGCGGCGGGCCCTATGGAACGGAACTCGAGCCCCTTCAGGAAGAGCTCGAACGGCGAGCTATCCTGGGCGGCGGCGGACGACGCCATGGCGCCGAGACCGGCGAGCGCGGCCACTGCGATGGCGAACTGCCCGGCGGCCCGCCGGGCAGTGCCACGAGCAACAAGGAAGACGAACCCGAGCACGGACATGGCTCCTCCCGGTACAGGTTGGTGGAATAGGGGCAATCTACGGCCGACCGCAGCGCAAGCGAAGCCCCGCCCGGCGCGCCGAGACTAGGCGGGGCAAGGCACGTCAGCCAGCCCGGGCCGCTCAGTCGAGCTCGGTGACCACCGCTCCCAGATCCCGCTCCCCGAGCATCGCGTTGAACGCCGCGACGTCGGTTCCCAGAAGCTCGTCGAACGCCTGCTGGTTGGACCGCAGTCGTTCCCTGAGTAGCGCGTGCACCTCACGTGCCTGGTCGGTGGGTGGGAAGTCGGCGACGCCCACGGTGCCCGCCAGGTAGCCGATCTTGCTGAACAGCATCAGCGGCCAGCGGATGGCGTCCTGGCCGGTACCAGTGAGCTTCATCTGGATCAGGGTCTCCTCGACGCCGATCAGTTTCTCGTCGAGGGCGTCCGCGGCGGCGATGACTTCGTCCTCACCGCCTTTATCCTCCAGAACCGCTTTGAGGTCGTAGAGCTGCCGGCGCATCCACTCGATGCGATTGACCAGCTCGGCGACGGCGTTCATGTCGTCGCGGAGCTCAATCAGCATCGCGGTCTGGGCCTGGATATCCGCTTCGGTTCCCTCCGAGTTCGGGTCCTTGAGGACGCTGAGCTCTCGGGTGTATTCGCCTCCGTCCACCTCGAGGGTGACGGTGTAGGTTCCCGGCGGCGCGAGCAGCCGCATCTGGCCGCCCCCCCGCCGCCAGCGGTCGTCGCCCAGGTCTACCCAGTCGGCGTAGCGAGACTTGGTGCGCAATTTGACCTCCACCGTTGGATCGGAGTCCAGGTCCCACCAGACCCGGTTGATCCCGACCTCCTTAGTCCCATCCACGGTGCGGACCGTGTCGCCGGCGGCGTCGAAGATCACGATCTTCACGTCACCCTCGGGCTCCGAGCCGAGCCAGTAGTTGATCGATGCGCCGTAGGGTGGGTTCTCGCCGGCGGACGGGTCGTTCCACATGGGGATCGGTTCGGTGATTCCGCGGAAGCGATAGGCCTGCCGGGGCTCGAAGAGGTGGGCTTCGGAAGAGGTAACCTCGGACGTGAGCTGCTGGAGCGGTGTGATGTCGTCGAGGATCCAGAAGCCGCGGCCGTAGGTCCCGACGACCAGATCGTTGAAGTGCTCCTGAACCACGATCCAGTACATCGGTGCCGGCGGCAGGTTCGTCATTAGCGGCTGCCAGTTGTCGCCGTCATCGAACGAGAAGTAGAGCGTGTTCTCTCGGTCCCGAGGTACAGCAGACCGGGCCGCACCGGGTCCTCGCGGATATTGCGGGCGTAGCTCAGCGGGCTGCGCGAGATGCCGTCGGTGATCTTGGTCCAACGCCTACCGAAGTCCTCGGTCTTGTAGACGTAAGGCTCGAAGTTCCCGACCTGGTGGAACTCGACTGTGATGTAGGCCTTACCGGCGTCCCATTTCGACGCGTCGATGTTCCGCACCACACCGTCGGGCGGCAGGTTCGGGATGTTCCTGGTCACGTTCGTCCAGGTCGCACCTGCGTCCCGACTGACGTGCACGAGGCCGTCGTTGCTGCCGGCCCAGAACACACCCTGCTGCACCGGCGACTCATCGAAGGCGTAGATCACGCAGCAGTACTCGACCCCGATGTTGTCCGGTGTGAGGCCACCGGAGATCCCCATCTTCGTCGTGTCGTTGGTCGTGAGGTCGGGGCTAATGACATCCCAGCTCTGGCCGCCGTTCGTCGTGCGGTGGACATGCTGGCTGGTGACGTAGACGGTGTTGTTGTCGTGCGGCGAGATGAGCAGCGGGAAGGTCCACTGGAATCGATACCTCAGACCCCCGGCCGGCCAGCCGATCGTGCTCTCGGGCCAAACCTCGACGTGACGGAACTGCCGGGTCCGCTCGTTGTAGCGGACCACGATACCGCCCATGGCGCCGGACCCGGAGGCGCTGGACCAGATGATGTCCGGGTCCAACGGGTCGGGTGTGGCGAAGCCGCTCTCACCGCCGCCCACCGAGTGCCACATCCCCCGCGGGATCAGGCCGGAGTTCCAGCCGTACAAGAGGCTGTTGCTGGGCCCGCGGACCGAGGGACCGTCCTGGCGGTTGCCGTACACGTAGTACGGGATGTTGTTGTCCACTTGGACGTGGTACATCTGGGCAACGGGCAGCTGGACCTGGAACCAAGAGCGTCCGCGGTTCTCGGAGATGGAGACCCCACCGTCGTGAGCGACGATCATGCGGTCCGCGTCCGCCGGGTCGATCCACATATCGTGATGATCGAAGCCCGGCTCCGCCTCATCGTCGGCGACCTCGGACGTCCGGCCACCATCCGTGGTCACGCTGTAGGCGGCGGCGAGGAAGTAGGCCTCGTCCGGGTCGTCGGGAGCCACGGCGCAGCGGCTGTAGTAGGCCGTTCGGCCGGCCAGGTCGCGGTCGTGGGTGACCAGCTCCCAGTTCTCACCACCGTCGTCGGAGCGCCAGAGCTCGCCGCTCTCGGTCTCCCGCCCGTGCCAGGGCACTCCATCCCCGGTCTCGATCAGGGCGTAGATCCGATCGGGGTCATCCTGCGTCATGCAGAGGGCTACCTTCCCGACCGGTTGCTCAGGGAGGCCATTACCCTCGAGGCGGGTCCAGCTATCGCCGCCGTCCCGCGAGACGAAGAGGCCGCTCCCGGGTCCGCCGCTCTCGCGCCCCCAG
>JBDHHM010000393.1:0-3071 GCA_039589355.1 Gemmatimonadota bacterium
GGGGGCGGCGAAAGCTGCGCTCGAGCGCGTCCCGCGCACGCCGATCGAACGCGACCTCGAGGTCGTCGTCGCGCTGGAGCGGGCGCCGCGACTGGCGCCACGCCCGCGCCTGGCCGACGGACGCGTCGCCGAGCACGTGTACGGGTTCGCAGCCGGCGACCGGCGCGCGCTGCGCACCGCGCTGGCGCTCAAGAGGGCCGAACCGGACCACGTCGCCCTGACGCTCATCTGTGCGGCGGCGCCGGCCGCCGAGGATGGACTGCGCTTCGGGCTCGCCGCCGGCGCCGATCGGGCGATCCTGCTGGATACCGGCGGCGCGGCGTACGCCGAGCACGCGGTGGCCGGCGCCATCGCCGCGGCGCTGCGCGAGCGCGGCGAGCTGGGCGCCGAATGGCTACCGGCGGTGAGCGATCTGTGGGTCGACGGCGACGAGGTGGTCTATGCCAGCGAGCGCTTCCCCGACACGGTGCGTACTCCGCTGCCCGCGGTGGGCGCTGCCGCGGCGGCGGAAGCGGAGCCGGACTTGGAGTTCACGACGACGGGCTTCGCCGCTGCACTGCGGAAGCCGCTGGACGTGGCAGAGGTGCTGGTCGAGTTGGGCGACCTGGGCGACGGCGCCGGTGCACCGCTGGGCGCACCCTTCGCCGGCGACTTTCGCCATGCCACGGCCGACGAGATCAAATGGTCGGGCGTCGTCTTCATACCGGAGCTGGACGGCGACGATCTGTCACGTAACTCCCGGGCGCCGCTGGAGGCGGCAAAGGGCATCGCCGCGCGGACCGGGCGCCGCTGGAGGCGGCAAAGGGCATCGCCGCGCGGACCTCACTGCCGCTGAACGCCCTGGTCCTGAGCGGTCCGCTGGAGAGCCGTCGGCGGCGCGCGGCCGCCGGATCGCTGATGGTCGCGGCGCCGTTCGCGCGGATCGTCTTCGCCGAGCACGAGGCGCTGGCGGCCGGCGCGCCGCGCGCCTTCGCCGAGGCGTTGATCCGAATGCTGGGGCCGCAGGCCGCCGCGCGGCCGGAATATCTGCTGACAACGCCCTGGCTGGCGGAGGCGCTGCCAACCCTAGCCGGTGCACTGCGCGGCGCGAACATCGTGACGGAGGAGCTGGCCGGCGTCAGCCGCGTCGAGCTCCGCGACGGCGACGGCGTGGTATTCGTGCGGCCCGTACACGAGCGCAGGCTGCGGGCACGCCGTGAGCGGCCCACGACGGGCGACGGCATGCGGATCGTCTGGTGCGAGCCGGAGGTGGCCGCCCCCGCGGAGACGGCGGAAACGGCGCGGGTGAAGGCGGACGTCGTGAGCGTCGAGCTCGAGCTCGAGTTCGACGCCCAGACCGACGGGCTGGCCCGGGCGCTGGCCGAGGCGAAGAAAGCGCTGGGCGTCGTAACGCTCGAGAACGCCGACTTCGTCATCGACGTGGGCGCCGGCCTCGGCTCCGTCGACAACCTGGAGACGGTGGTCGAGCCGCTCCGCAAGGCGCTGCTCGAGCTGGGCGCGCCGAACGTCGAGATCGGCGCCACCCGCAAGGTGACCATGGACATGAGCTGGCTGCCCGACGAGCACCAGATCGGTCAGACCGGCGTGCGGGTGAACCCGCGCGTGATGATCGCGCTGGGCGTCTCGGGCGCGCCGCAGCACATCGATTGGGTGGCCGACCGCGCGGTGATCTTCGCCTTCAACCTCGACCCGCAGGCCCCGCTCATGACGCTCAACCAGCGGCGCGAGCAGCCGAGGGTGGTGCCGGTGGTCGGGGACCTGATGAAGACGGTGCCGCGGTTCGTGGCGGCGCTGAAAGCCGGTAAACGGTAAAATAGTGGCCGGTAGCCGGTAACCACTCACCGTCCGCCGGCGCACCGGTTACTGGCTACCGAATCGTCCCACCCTTGCCAGCCGGCGGGCTGGTGAATATATTTCGCGAAACAGAGACTAGGTGAATGTTTCTCTCGCTCGGTGAGGGGATTTCACAGACCTGGGGAAGCGGGGCCGCGAGTGAGATGGTCTCGCGCAGAAACGGCTGGTGCGTGAATTGAATTCACAGACGGTGAGCGTTTTTCACGGACGACGGCTTCCGGAACCGGCCCGGCCGGTGGGGTACGCGGCCTTGGTCGACCGCTACCAGCTTCGCCTGCCGCTCCCTCCGCGGCTGGCCGCAGTCGCGCGGCGTCACCACCCCAAGTCGAGCGAGGAGTGGCTTCTTCTTACCCCGAGGCACGAGCCGGCGGACACGCTAGGGGGCCATCTGGAGTTCGCCCTCAAGTGGGAGGGCGTGGACCTGTCGGTCCTCACCCACCTCTTCCGGACCGTTTCGCCGGATGAAGTCGGCGGGGTCGTTCGGGAGAAGCCGACGGGGATCTACACGCGTCGCCTGTGGTTTCTCTACGAATGGCTCACGGGCGTTCGCGACCGAAGGCGGACCACTCTCCTCGCGCCACAAGGTCGTCGACAATCTGCCGGGTACGAGGCAGTTCTGTCCTCTGGTCCGGCGCACGGAAATGCTGGATCGCTTTCGGAAGAGGCGGCTGGATGAACGCGCACGTGAGGTGATCGGGCGGACGCACCCCGACATTCTCGCACGGGCGGCCGCGTTCCTTCTTCTGGACGACAGTCGTTCCTCGTTCCAGATCGAGGGGGAGCGTCCCCCTCAACAGCGGACCGCCCGGTGGGGACAGGCGATCGCAGAGGCGGGCTCACAACCACTCAGCATCGATGAGCTGGAGCGTCTGCAACGGATCGTCATCGGCGATCCGCGCTTCGTGCATCTGGGTCTTCGCGAAGAGGGCGGCTTCGTCGGGAGTCACGATCGGGTGACGGGTGAGCCGATCCCCGACCACATCAGCGCTCGCCCCGACGACCTCGAGAATCTGCTCCGCGGTTTGGCCGAGTACGGCGAGCGCTCAGTGAAGGGCGGCATGGATCCTGTCGTCGCGGCGGCTGTCATCGCGTTCGGATTCGTATACATCCACCCATTCGAGGATGGCAACGGGCGCCTTCATCGCTGGCTGATCCACCATGTTCTCGCCATTGCCGGCTATAACCCGCCGGGCATTGTCTTCCCGATCAGCGCCGCG
>JBDHHM010000394.1:0-3583 GCA_039589355.1 Gemmatimonadota bacterium
GGCCACACGCGTCCTGGTCTTCCCCCACGTCGACAACATCGTCGGCCTCCGCTACCCGGTGAAGCAGTTGGCGGCACTGGCACGGAGCAAAGGGGTCGAGATCGTCGCCGTCGATGGTGCCCAGACCGTGGGCATGATCGACCTGAACGTGGACGAACTGGGGGTGGACGCCTACTGCACGAGCGCCCACAAGTGGGTGCAATCGCCCAAGGGGCTTGGCCTCATGTACGTCCATGAGGACCTGCAGAATACGCTTCGCCCCATGTGGGTGACCTGGGGCCAGGCCCGCTGGAAGGGGTCGGCCCGCATCTACGAGGACTACGGCACCCGCAACCTCCCCGAGATCCTGACCCTCGGCGACGCCATCGACTTCCAGGAGGCGCTGGGCGGCAAGGGGAAGGAAGAGCGCTACGGTGCGCTCTGGGAGCGCTTCCGCCTCATGGCCGAAGAATCGGACCAAGTCGCCTGGCGGTCACCCCGGTCGTGGGACCGCTCGGCCTCCCTCTTCGCCCTCGAGATCCGGGGGACCGACAGCCAGGACGTCTTCGATTTCATGTATCGGGAACACGGATTCGTATTCCGGCCGTTTCACAACCAGGGGCTGAACACTGTCAGGATCTCGCCCAATGTGTACAACACGGAGGAGGAGGTTGGGCGGTTCTTTGAGGTCCTGCGAGCGGTGAAGAGTGATCGGTAGGCCCGTGCGCCCCACTGATCACCGACAACTGATAACTGATCACTAGTAGTCTGGCGGGGGTCCCGGATTCTGATAGTATTGCGGGAGATAACCACATAATCAGTACCGAAAAGCAGGTAGTACCATGAGTGCGAATAGCCCCGACGGCAGCGGTGCCGAGGCCAGCGGCTCGGGCGACGCGCCAGCGCGTGCCGGCGTACGGCGCAGGGAGATCCGGGACGAGATCGTCATCCGCTTCGCCGGCGACTCGGGCGACGGCATCCAGCTGACCGGCACCCAGTTCGCCATCGAGAGCGCGCTGGCCGGCAGCGATATCGCCACCTTCCCCGATTATCCCGCGAAAGTGAACCTCGGCGACCTGCGTATCGGCGGGATGGTGATCGCCGACGAGAGCTCGTTCACCGACCGCAACCTCAAGAAGGCCGACTACGAGTCGAGCCCCCTCGAAGACGATACGCTGGCGCGCTACCAGCTGATCAAGCTGGACGTCACGCGCCTCACCGAGGAGGCGGTCAAGGAATTCGGAGTCAGCTCGAAGGAGGCGCGGCGTTCCCGCAACCTGTGGGCGCTGGGCCTGATGCTCTGGATGTACGGCCGCGAACGCTCGGCGACGATCGAGTGGTTGAAGGGCAAGTTCGGAAAGAAGCCCGAGATCATGAGCGCCAACATCGCCGCCTTGAACGCCGGTCACGCCTTCGGCGAGACGGCGGAGATGCCGAGTGGCATCGTCGGCTACACGGTGGCGGCTGCGGATGTCGAGCCCGGACTCTACCGCACGATCACCGGCACCGAGGCCACCGCCTACGGGCTGCTCGCCGGCGCCCGCGCCGCCGGGCTGGGTCGCATCGTCTTCGGCTCGTATCCCATCACCCCGGCTTCGCCGCTGCTACACGCCATGGTGCAGCTCGCCGAGCACGGGGTCGTCACCTTCCAGGCGGAGGACGAGATCGCCGCCATCTGCTCGGCCATCGGCGCTTCGTACAGCGGCGCGCTGGGAGTGACATCGAGCTCCGGCGCCGGCGTCGCCCTCAAGACCGAGGCGGCCGGACTCGCTGTTGGAACCGAACTGCCACTCATCATCGTTAACGCACAGCGGGCCGGGCCATCGACGGGTATGCCCACCAAGACGGAGCAGGCCGACCTGCTGCAGGCGCTGTACGGCCGGCACGGCGACGCGCCGCTGGCGGTGGTCGCCGCGGCGACGCCCGGCGATTCGTTCGAACATGACGCCGGTCATCCTGCTATCCGATGCGTACCTGATGAACGCGGCCGAGCCCTGGGCGATACCGGACGTCGACGGGCTGCCCAGGTTCCCGGTGAAGTTCAGAACCGATCCCGAGGGTTTTCAACCGTTCCTGCGCGACCCGGAGACGCTGGCCCGGCCCTGGGCGCGGCCCGGCACTCCGGGCCTCGAGCACCGTTCCGGAGAATCACGCACGCATGACCGAGGCGCGCGCCGCCAAGATCGCCGGGATCGCCAAGGACATCCCGCCGCAGAAGCCGGAACTGGGTCCGGAGAACGCCACGCTGGCGGTGGTCGGTTGGGGCTCCACCTACGGCCCGATCTACCAGGGCGTGACGAGGGCGCTGGATGATGGGTACCACGTGGCCCACATACATCTCCGCTACTTGTCACCATTCCCTCGCAACCTGGGCGAGCTGCTCAGGAGCTACGACAGGATCCTCGTGCCGGAGATGAACCACGGCCAGCTCGTGAGCGTGCTACGTGACAGGTACCTGATCCAGGGCGAGGCACTCACTAAAGTGCAGGGCCAGCCGTTCAAGATCGGAGAGATCTACGAAGCGATCCACACCAGACTGGGCTAACCCTATGACGACCACGACAGACACCCAGCTCAAGCCCGCCGATTTCGCTTCGGACCAGGAAGTCCGCTGGTGCCCCGGCTGCGGCGACTATGCGATCATCAAGGCGATCCAGAGAACGCTGGCCGACCTGGGTGTGAAGCGCGAGGACACGGTCTTCGTCTCGGGGATCGGCTGCGCCGCACGCTTCCCCTACTATATGTCGACCTACGGCTTCCACACCATCCACGGCCGCGCGCCAGCGTTCGCCACGGGCATCAAGCTGGCGAACCCCGAGCTCGATGTCTGGGTGGTCACCGGCGACGGCGATGGCCTCAGCATCGGCGGCAACCACACGCTCCATACCCTGCGCCGCAACGTGAACCTGCAGATCTGCCTCTTCAACAACGAGATCTACGGGCTAACCAAGGGACAGTACTCGCCGACCTCGCGAAAGGGTACGATGAGCCCGTCCAGCCCGAAGGGATCGCTGGAACAGCCGCTATCGGCCTGCTCCTTCGCCCTCGGCGCCGGCGCCCGCTTCGTCGCCCGTTCCGTCGACACGATGCAAAAACACCTGATCGAAGTGCTGAAGCGCGCCCATGAGCATCACGGCGCCTCGTTCACCGAGATCTTCCAGAACTGCATCGTCTTCAACGATAAGGCGTTCTCGGACTTCACCGACAGGGAGATCGCCTCCGACCGCCAGGTCCACGTCGAGCACGGCAAGCCGCTGCTGTTCGGGAAGGACATGGAGAAGGGCCTCCGACTGAAGCCCGGCACCCTGCAGCTCGAGGCGGTGACGGTCGGCGAGGATGGGGTGACCGAAGGCGACATTCTCGTACACAACGAGAAGGACCGCGGGCTTGCACAGCTGCTCGTCGCCATGGAGCCGCCGGAGCTCCCCGTCGCGCTGGGCGTCATCTACTGCGACCCGGCGCCCGCCTACGAGGACCAGGTCGAGTCGCGGCTCGACGCCGCCTGTTGCGGCGATCTGAACGACCTCCTACGCTCGGGCAGTACCTGGTGCGTCGATTGTGACTAGCGCCTCGAGCCAACGAGATACCACCTACGCCGAACCAC
>JBDHHM010000395.1:0-2632 GCA_039589355.1 Gemmatimonadota bacterium
CGCATCGCGCCCAAACGCGCGTCGTACCTCTCGCGGAACCGGGCCAGCTGTTCATCGGTCGAAGTGTCTTCAGACTCGAGCGCCAGGACCGCCAGCGTCAGGTTGCGCCGCGCTTCGCCCAGGTCTTGCATCAGGCCCTGAACGGCCCGTTGCTCCCAAACATCCTCACCCGCCGCCATATTCAGCAGCTCGAAGAGTAGCGCGAAGTCCACCTCGTCGGTGAGCGCGAAGTACACGCGCCCGACATCGGCGACCGAGATGTCGACCTCTCTCGAGATGCGCGTCACCTCCATCAACTCACCGAGGAACTGGGTCGCCGCCATCTTCCGAGCAATCTCCGCCGGCACACCACCCGCCTCGAGCTCTTCCAGCGTCTCCTCGAACGTCTGGCGCTGCGAACCGAGGACCACACAACTCGGCCACAGGGGCCTTGAACGTGTCGATCGCCGCACCGACTTCAGCTCCGGCCGGCAGGTTCTCTACGGCCCAGCGGACCGTGCGATCGAGAATGCGCTCGAACGCCAGCAGCCAGCGATGCTCCTGCGCAGCGGGAATCGACGCCTCGTTCTTCTCGNNNNGAGCAACTCGTGGACGCCCGCGATCGCCGCCGCCACGAACCATCCGCGCGCGACATCCGCGGACCCGACACCCGAATCGCGCCTGACCGTCGGCACGAAGGTGGAGCCCATCAGGTCGATCAACCTGTTGGCGAGCGAGGTGGCGACGATCTCGCGCTGCAGCCGATGGCGGCGAAGGTCATCCTCGGGAACGCGCACGACGACAGCATCCGGGAAGTAGTCGTGCAGAAGCTGCAGAAAAGCGGGGTCGTCGGGGAGCGTCGAATCGAGGATCGCGCGCTTCAGGTGCAGCTTGCTGTAAGCGTGCAGGATGGCCAGCTCGGGGCGCGTCAGGCTCTTCCCATGCTCCTGCCGCTGCTGAAGACGGCTCCAACCGGGGAAGAACTCGAGCGACCGCTTGAGCCCCGCCTTAGCCTCGAGGTAGTACGAGGCATCGCGGAAATCGCCCAATCGATCGGCGGCCCTGAGCTGCTCGAGGCTCAGCGCCCGCGCCTGCGCGCGGCTGTCCCCCAGCACCATCTCCGCCACATCGTCACTCACCCGCTCGAGCATCTCGTTGCGCTCATCCGGTGACAGGTCGCCTCGATCGACCAGGGCGCGAAGCAGGATCTTCAGGTTGACCTCGTGGTCGGACATGTCCACGCCGCCCGAGTTGTCGACGGCGTCGGTGTTGACCCAGCCACCCTCCAGCGCGTAGTCGATCCTGGCCCGCTGCGTGAGCCCCAGGTTGCCGCCCTCTCCCACCGCCTTCACCCGCAACTCGCCCGAGTCGACCCGAACCGCGTCGTTGCTCGAGTCGCCGACATCGGCGTGGGCTTCGTCGGCAGCCTTCACGTATGTACCGATGCCGCCGTTCCAAAGAAGATCGGCAGGAGCCCGCAGGATCAGCCGGATCAGCGCCTGGCCGTTCACCACGCTCTCATCGGTACCGAGCGCCCGCTGCGCCTGCGGCGACAGTCGGATCTCCTTGGCGCCACGCGGATAGACGCCACCACCTTCGCTGATCAACGCCCGATCGTAGTCCTCCCAGCTCGAGACCGGCAGACTGAAGAGTCTCCGCCGCTCCTCGTACGATCTCTCAGGATCGGGGTCGGGGTCGATGAAGATGTGCCGGTGATCGAACGCCGCGATCAGCTCGATCGTGCGGCTGAGAAGCATTCCGTTGCCGAAGACGTCGCCGCTCATGTCGCCGATTCCGACGACGGTCATCGGCTCCCGCATGATGTCTTTCCCCATCTCCCGGAAGTGACGCTTAACGCACTCCCAGGCGCCGCGAGCCGTGATGCCCTCCTTCTTGTGGTCGTAGCCGTGCGAACCGCCGGACGCGAACGCGTCGTCCATCCAGAAATCGTACTCCGCGGCTATCTCGTTGGCCGTGTCCGAGAACGCGGCCGTGCCCTTGTCGGCAGCGACGACCAGGTAGGGGTCCTCATCATCATAGACGACGGTGTCCGGCGGCCTCACGACCGCACCGTCTACGATGTTATCGGTCACATCCAGCAGGGCGGAGATGAAGTCGCGATAGCACTCGCTGACCTCGGCCCTCAGCGCCGAGCGGTCCGCCGGCATTCTCCTCACGCAGAACGCGCCCTTAGCCCCGCCGCGCCACAGGGCCGAACCGCAGGTGCGCCCCGGCGACGCGGACGCTGTGCACGAACATCTCGCGGGCGGGTCGCGGCTCAGGCATCTGTTCGACAGCCGCGCAGTCGATCTTGAACGTGAGGCGCGGGCAGGTGAGCCGGCGTTCTCTGTTTCTGAAGTAGCTCGTGCGGACGGTCGCCTCGATCAAGTTGTGCAACCGCCTCAGGGTCAGATCATCCGCAATGCTATCGACCGCCTGCAGCGAGTCCTTGAAGCGGCCGGCGGCCGCCTCCACGGCGGCCGTTCTGTCGCCCGTCATCTGCGGATCGAACTTCGTCCGGAAGCTCTCGCAGAGCGGCTGCGCGACTTCGGGGTGCGCGATGAGGGCGTCCGGCGCCGCACGGCGGCTGGGTACCGCACCCAACTGGAAGGCGTAGGCGGAATAGGCGCGCAGCACCGCGACCTCATCCCAG
>JBDHHM010000396.1:0-2572 GCA_039589355.1 Gemmatimonadota bacterium
CGGCCGGTGAGGGAACGGTCGCCGTCCCGGAGTCGTTCGCTGTGTTCGTCGGCGGTCTCGTTTCGGCCGGGCACCGCACTGCTGTCCTCTCGTTCGGCAATCCGTACCTGCTGAGCGACTTCCCCGATGTTGGGACGTATCTCATCGCCTGGGGTGGTAGGGAAGTCTCGCAGCGGGCGGCCGCGCGGGCGCTGCTCGGAGAAGCGGCGATCACCGGTGCCCTTCCGATCTCGCTGCCACCGTATCACCGGTCTGGAGAGGGGTTGGTGCGCCGGGCGACCGTGGCTTCGGAATCGGCGAGGAGGTGACCGTTGAGCGGGACTCCGAGCGCGCTCCGGGCGTAACGCTCTGGGGCGCCTGGCTGGGTCGAGGTCAGACTGGAGGACGCGACTACTTCCTGGGGCGCAGGTCGCTCCCCTGGGGGGCGGTCATGCTCTCGGTGGTCGCTACCGAGACGAGCACGCTGACGTTCCTGAGCATTCCCGGGGTCGCGTACTTGGGCGGCTACCGTGGCGAGCTGGCCACGGCGTACCAGCTGCTCGAGTCGCGCTTCGGGTTGGGGGCGCGACGCTTCACCTCCGGGATCTTCATGGTGACGCGGCTGCTGGCCGATTCGGTGCGTCTCTTCGCCACGGCGATCCCGCTCGCGCTTGTCACGGGCTGGCCCTACCCGGTCTCGATCGCGGTGATCGGGGTGCTGACGGTCGTCTACACGTACTTCGGTGGGATCAAAGCGGTTGGTTGGGCTGGCGTTTTCTCTGCTGCGGCCGATGCTGACAAGCTGGCGCTGTTCGACTTCTCGTTCGATGCGAGTGTGCCGTACACGTTCTGGGCAGGCCTTTTTGGTGGAGCGTTCCTTTCGGCGGCGTCCCACGGGACGGATCAGCTGATCGTGCAGCGGTTGTTGACCTGCAAGGACCTGCGTGCGAGCCAGCGGGCGCTGGTAACGAGCGGCTTCGCCGTCATCGTCCAGTTCGCGCTGTTCCTCGCCATCGGACTGGGGCTCTGGGCGTTGTATGGGGGGCGGACATTCGATCGGGCGGACGAGATCTTTGCTCGCTTCATCGTGGAAGAGCTGCCGCCGGGACTCACCGGCTTGCTGGTGGCGGGCATCTTCGCGGCGGCGATGTCGAGCCTCTCGTCATCGATCAATTCATTGGCCTCGGCCAGCGCTTACGATTTCTGGGCGCCGGCCCGGGGGTTGGCGGCCGACGATGTTGGCACCCTGCGGGTGGGCAGGGCCTTCACGCTATTGTGGTCGGGCCTGTTGATCGCCGGTGCTCTCGTATTCATCCCGCTGAGCAGAGGGACGACGGCCGTAGAGGTAGCGCTGGGCGTCGCCTCGCTGGTCTACGGCGGATTACTGGGCGCGTTTGCCCTGGCGCTCTTCGCGCCGGCGGCGCGTGGGCGTGACGCTGTGATCGCCATCGCGGCCGGGGTCCTGGCGATGGTCGCGCTCTGGAGTTTCGGTCGTGCCTACGTCGCCTGGCCGTGGTACGTTTGCATCGGCACGCTACTGACGTTCGGCATCGGTCGCGTTTCGGCGGCCTTCGGTAGGCGGACATGAAATCACGAAGCGTGATAGGGATCGACGGCGGCGGCACGGCGACGCGCGCTGTCGTCCTCGACGATCAGGGCAGGGAGCTGGGCCGCGGCCGGGCCGGCCCGTCCTTGACCGATCGGCCCGGCAGCCCGATCGAGATCGAGACGCTGGTGACGGCTGCCGAGCGCGCCGTTGAGCAGGCGGGTGTGACGCTTCCGGTCGCCGCGCTCTGCGCCGGGCTGGCCGGTGTGGGACGCGACGAAGAGCGGGCCGCGGTGGAGGCGGCCCTCGCGACGCGCGCCATCGCGTCGACGTCGCGGGTCGTGACCGATGCCGAGGCCGCTCTCTATGATGCCTTCGCCGATGGCCCCGGCATCCTGGTCATCTCGGGGACGGGATCGATAGCCTGGGGCCGGGCCGAGGACGGGCGTGAGGCCCGCAGCGGAGGCTGGGGTTCGCTGATCGGCGACGAGGGGAGCGGCTACGACATCGGTCTGCGCGGCCTTCGGGCGGCGGTGCGAGCCGCCGACGGTAGGGTAGGTGAGACAGAGCTGCTGGCGCGATTCGCCGCAGGTCTGGGAACCGTCGGGCCGGAAGATCTGCTGGCGTGGGCGGCGAGCGCCGCGAAGTCCGAGATCGCCGGGTTGGCACCGCTCGTCTGCGAGCTCGCTCGGGCCGGCGACCTGATTGCAGGCGCGATCGTCGACGCCGCCGTGGCGTCGCTCACAGACCACGTGGCGTTCTATCGCAGGGCGGGGCCTTGCGCGATCCGCTGCTCGCTGCGCTGGCCGACCACCCGTGCGTCCCCCTTACCGGCGCTGTGGATTCCGGATTGGGCGCAGCGCGGATGGCGCTGCGAGGGCTGCACGAATCGGGTTGAGTCTCTGAATGTCGGGGTTTTATCAGACGTCCGACGTCATGATGAACAGCGGCTGCCGCAAAAGCGTCTTGTACCGGGGTCGCAGCCGTTCCGGATCGTAGTACTTGTGCAGGTCGATCAATTTCTTGCGCCCCGTGACCACGTCGATG
>JBDHHM010000397.1:0-3335 GCA_039589355.1 Gemmatimonadota bacterium
CAACAGCCGACAGCCCACAGCCGAGTTTCAACTTCTGGTCGACTAACGACGCCCGACTCACGACGTTCGTCGAGATGGACCTCGCCGGCCGGGCGTGGGGCGGCTAACGCTATGGCCTAGAGGGAGATGGAGGCGCGGCCGGCGGTCACGTCCGGAGACGGTAACCGAGGCTGAAAAGGGGGGTGGCCAGAGTGCCGATCGTAGCAGTCACAATGACCGGACGAGATGGGCAGGGCGGGGGCGCTGCCCCCCCTCCACGAGTCCCAACCCGTTGATAAATATATACTTAAGTGTCGGGCCCTGTCGCGGCATGCGGAATGCACCGGGATGCCGTGGGAAGTTCCGGCAGTCCCCGCGGCCTTGAGGATGAGAAGGATTGCGAGGCATGAGAGCTGGCAGGCGACTGGACAGACGGGGTGTAACGATGCTCGAGCTGATCGTGGTGGCGCTGCTCATCGGGGTAGCGGCCGCGATGGCGCTGCCTCGTGCTCTGCACAGGTCGCCGCGACAAGGGCTGGCGACCGCCGCGAAGCAACTGACCCGCGACCTGGAGCAGGCTCGCACGCGGGCGCTATCGGCGAAGCGGCTGGTTCGAGTGAGGTTCGACGCGTCGGAGAACTTCTACACGGCCTTCATGGATACGACGGGGGCGCGGAGCGGGGAGATCTTTGAGGAGGTTGTGGAAGTCCACGAGAGTAGGATAGTCACCCACGGGTCGCTGGACGGGCTTCCGGGCGTAGAGCTGCCGAGGCATGTGAAGTTTGGCGCCGGCGCTGCGTCGGCCGGCCCGCTTGGCAAAGCGACGAGCGACCCGGTACTGCTGGACAACGATTATGTCCAGTTCAACAGCCGTGGCATGGTGACACCGCTGGGCACGGACGGTGTGATCTTCTTGACCCACGAAGAAGACCCGTCCCTCGTGGCGGCGGTGACGATATCCGGCGCCGGTGCATTCCAGACCTGGCACTACCGCAACGGCAGCTGGGAACGATGAGGATGATGACGCAAAGGCTGCGCTGCGAGCGCGGATTCAGCATCCTCACGGTCTTGATAGCGATCGTGCTGGTCAGTGTGGCGGCTGTGGCCTTATCGGGCACGACCGTATATGTGTTGTCGCTCCAGACTGAATCGACGGTGCGTTCGACGGCGACGGGGATCGCTTCGGCGTACATGGAGTCGGTCAAGACTCGCCGAATATCGACTCTCAATTCGGAAGCGGAGGCCGGTATCAACGAGTTGGGCGAGCTTGATGCGAGCGGGGACTACGTGCGGTTGCTGACTGTGGAGGCCGGCCCGGTGGCGAGGTCGAAACTGGTGACGATCACCGTAAAGTACCCGCGGGGGCGCGCCAATATGGGGCAGGTGGAGCTGGTCACCATCGTCTACGAGGGGGTGGAAGCGGGGTAATACGTAAGCCCCGTCGCAGTACGGCTCGGCCTTCGAGCCGGGGTCTTTCGCTCATCGAGCTCATCACTCACCGAAACGCAAGTCAATATAAACCAGGCACATGCACTCCGGTTGCCCGACCGCTCGCCGGTGCTGGAACGGGCGCCTACCTCTGGTTTATCGCTACTGGTTTGTACCCTCGCGGCGGTCTCAGCCTGCCAAGAGGATGAAGTCTTCCAGCCCGGCGTCTTCCCGGACGTGTCAGGGTTCTGGTCGGGCCAGTACCGGGTTGCCGGCTGTGCCTTGTCGGGGTCCGACGACCCCTTCTTCTGCGACGAGGTTTTCTTTAACGGTGCCTCGCTGATACTCGAGCTGGACCTGGATCAGAGCGGAGCACACGTGGGTGGCTGGATCTACCAGGGTGAACTGGTAGGGGACGTGGACGGGGTCGTCGATCAGGACGGTGTTGTCACCCTCGAGGGTGCCATCGGTGGTTTCGATGAGGACTTCACGACGACGCTCCTGGCGTGGCAGGCGGGCCTGCTCGGCGACTCGTTGCTGGGGAGTTGGAGGTTCTGGGTGGAGGACAATGCCGGGCAGGGCTTCGGCGCCGCCACCGTCGACGCCGGCTTCACCGCCGAGGGTGGCCTCGACCCGGACGACCAGTTGTCCGCCGGCCTGGACGGCACCGATTGCCAGCTGGCCACCGGGATGTACGTCGACGGGCTGGAGGACGGCGCCTCGTACGACGTATATACGTTGACGGGTGCCGCGGGTGATTCAATCGAGGTGACGCTGCGGTCCGAGGACTTCGATGCCTTCCTGCTGGTCGCGTACATGGACGAGGAGGTCTTCTGGTGGGACGATGACAGCGGTGGAGGTACCGGCGGCACCGACGCCGCCTTCACCCTCGTGTTCGACGTGTCCGAGACCGTCCTGCTGATCGCCTCCTCCTTCGCACCCGGTGAGGTGGGCGCGTACACGTTGGGTGCCGAGTTGCTCGAACCGTCGCCCGGAGCGGCCCGGACGGCCCCGGCAGAGGGCGGAGGGCGCGGCGGACTTAGGGTGCTGGGCGGCGGCGTCGGCAAGCAGGGTAGCCGGGACGACGGAGGGGCCGAGTCTCCGGGCCGCAGGTTCAGGCGCCTGTCTGGCCTGGCCCCGGAGTCGGCGAAGTAGGACCGGTCGCCTGCTTTGTCCAAAGAAGAACTCCGCATGGGCGGCGCGCCCATGCGGAGTTCTGACTTCTTCGGATCTCGGTTCGTCAGTACGATTGCCTGAACGCGGCCCGGAATACCTGGCCGACGACGGGTGTGCCGGGCGGCAGGCTATCGGCGAACTCGAAGCGATTGTCGAAGCTCCAATCGCGGACAGGTCGCACATAGGCGCCGTTCCCGATGCCCCCCATGCTATCGGCGTGCTGGGGCGCGTAGAGCGCGACGAACGAGCCGACGATTCTCATCACGCACCTGCTACCGCACACGTTCCAGTTCTCCGCCAGCCTCCACCATCCGGTGCCGCCATTGGGCGGCAGCGAGCAGCCCGGGTCCTCGTGGTAGCAGCCGACATTGCCTTCTCCGACGCCGGTGATGATGGCGGCGTACTGCTCGGTGTCCGCCGCCCGGTTGCATTTCGAGTCGCCGGTTATTGTAATCCGTTTGGGCGTCCGCGTCGTTCCAGGTGTTCGACAGGGTACCGATCCGGTCGGCGAAGACCGCCGCCGGCTGCCAGTTGATGGTGTTGTAGTCGCCCTGGATCCACAACGGGTACTCACTGCCGACGGTGAGCGGGCCGGGCAGCTGGGCGCCGTTACGCAGCCTCAGGACCGGGAAGTAGATGCCATCATTGCGTGTGCCATCGTTGTGGTGGTCCGTGGTGCCCGGGTTGGTGACCGGAGCCTCCTTAAACTCGACGTAGATGATCTGCACCGCCTCGCCGGTGTTATTGATCCA
>JBDHHM010000398.1:0-3673 GCA_039589355.1 Gemmatimonadota bacterium
TCCTGCCCGACCAGCAGGCTCCTCATGCCTGCAATCTGCTCTGCTGCAGCGAAGGCGTCGGCGAGCGCCTCTTCAGCTTCCGGGGACTGGAAGGTCAGATCTTGCGCTTCGGACTCGCAGGAGAAGATGCAAAGCGCCAGTGCCACCGCCGTTATACGTTCTCTTGTCATGGTCGCTCCTCATCGCTCGCGATCTCGCTCATCCCACCTCATTGGGCGCGTGATGGCTTCTCAGAAATCGAGGGTCGCGACGAGACTCAGGTCGTTCGTCGTCCGGTCGTGCGTCAAACCTTCCCAGCGGGTGTAGCTGACCGAGAGCCGCTGGGTCCGCCCCAGGACCCACGTCAATCCGACCGACGCGGACAGGGTGTGCGGTTCTGTCAGGACCGCGTCCATGTCGTTTACGAACTCGTAGTCGTACGCGACCTGCAGGAACGGCACCCACTTGCCCCCCGACCCCAGCACCGTACTGCCGGAGAGACCAGCCCGAACGAGACCGAGTACCTCGCTAGGGCCAAACGTCCCGTTCACTGCACTGCCGAGATTATCCGTCGCCTCGTCGTACCGACTCGTCAGGTAATAAACACCGACCACCGGTTGCAGGGACGTCGACGCCGGTAGCCAGCCCCACTCCTCCGATCCGATACGACCCATTAGCTCGGCCTGGATGTAGGTGCGGCGTTGCCCCTGATCGTACGTCACCTGAATCGGCCCCGACGGGCTGCCGCGCATGATGTCCGTCCTGCCATCGGACCACGTGTGATCGGCGCGCAGCCCGAGCGCCCAGCTCGGGTGGATGATGTACCCGACGTCGACCCGGAGTCCGACTCCTAACCCGTCGGACGTTCCGTCGAACGTGTGGACGTCTGCATCGTGGCCGCTGAGGGTTGCTGCTTGCTTTGCCGTGGAAGTACAACGGGCGGCTGCCGAACGACGCCACGTGAATCAGCGACCCAATGTCGCCGCTAAGAGTGTTATGGTTCGTTCTATACTCCGGGACGGCATCGCGCTCAGCCATAGCCTCGGAGCGTTGTGCCTCGAGGGCCGCCCGCTCGGCGGGAGGGAGTGTTGGATCCGAAAGCATGGCATCGAGCGCTGAGATGAGGCCGTTCAAGGCGGCGACTCGGGCGTCCTCGACCTGTTTCACCGATCGGTACGACGACGCCCGGTCCAGCAGCTCGCCTAGCGCGCCCGACTATCCTCGCGGCGATCCCGGCGTTGATCATCTGTGTTCTTGCGGCCTGGTCCTCGGTGGCTTGGCCACACGCCGGAACCGACGACCCCAGCGATAGCGTCGAAGCCATCAACACAACCAGCGATATCCTCTTGTCCATCGCCGAAGCCTTCTACTTGGGATGGCGTTCCTGTTAAGCTCAGGCGTCCGGGTCGACCCTCTCGAGAGCCGCGATGGCCACCTCGCACCAGGCCAGGTGCGCTGCCACCTCGAGTCGACCGTACTCCAGGGTAAGCCCCCAGTACTCGAAGTCGGGCTCGTCCGAGGATTCCCTGGTCAGCTGTTCGCCGATGGCCTCGTAGTGCTGTGAGAGCGCGGTCATGCGCTCCTTGAACGCCTCGATGTGCCTCTTCGCCGCCTCCCCCCCGGCCTGCCGAACGAAAAACAGCTTCAACAAGAGCTCGTTGCGTCGTGGCCCCGGTGTAACGGGGTCCTCGAGCCACCGGCGAAGCGCCGCCCGGCCCTTCTCCGTGATGGCGTAGACGTTGCGCCGCCGCTCACCCTTCACATCCGTGGGCACTCGACTGGCCAACCCTGCCCGTAGCTCTCACTCCAGAAGTTCGAGACGCTCTGCTCGACGATCTTCTTGATGTCGTAGCCCGACATCGGCCTCCACGTCAGGAAGCCCAACACGACCTGCCTGGTCCCATTGACTCTAGCCATTATATCAATAAGATATATCTATTAGATACTCTGTCAAGAACCAACCCCAACGCTCCAGACGGTCCTCCGCTCTACTTGCTGATCGCGTCCAGGATCAGACCCATCACAGTCCACCCCGTCCCAGCACCAGCTTCAGAGGTGGCCGACGTGCTTTATGTAAGGAGCGAGTCTCGAACCGCGGAGCCCCTCCAGCAGACGGGCGTCCGCGGTAACCAGGGTGCTGTTCAGGGCAACCGCCAGTGCGACGTACAGGCAGTCGTAGACCGTGCGCGCCGTCTGCAGCGCGATCTCGATCGCCGCCTCCAGCAGCCTCAGCGAGGAGTACATTTGCAGCGGAACCGCCGGGAACGCCTCCACGATCGATCTGACTTCCGAGCCGCTCAACTCGCCGCGCCGGGACTTCTTCCACAGCGCATTGCCGAACTCGGCCGGCAGCAGGTCGGGCGCATGCAACTCGTTGCCCTCGTCCAGAATGAGGGCGGCGGAATCGGAGTGTGTCTCCGGCACGTACCATTTGACGGCGACGCTCGAATCGACCACATAGACCGTCATCGCTCCCGATCCTCGACCACCAGCTCCGTGCTGTCGCTGTGCGCTCTGCCCGAAAGCTCGCAGCGGATCCGCTCCGCCACGCGCCGGGCTTCCAACATGTCGGCTCCTGCGGACCGCTCCAGGATGAGCCGAAGCTCCGCCTCCAAGGATCGGCCGTGCCGCTTGGCGCGTCGCCTCAGCGTCTCGACTATCGTGTCGTCCAGATCCCTAACCAGCACCTGCGCCATAGCTCCCCTCCGACCGGGGACCGGGTAGCTCGAACTGCTATCATAATGATAGCACAGCCGCGACCACGGATCAACCGGCCGGCATTCGCACCGCTCACAATCTCGCCCCGCTCCCTCAACGAAGTGTCAACGAGTGGCTCAACGAGGGCGATGCAGTCCGGCGGGCTTCAGCAGCCGGTGCAGCCGCACACGCTCGACCTCCATCTCGTCCGTCGCCACGCCGAGCAAGTAGTCCGCCCCGATCTCGGTGATCTCAAGATCCGTCAGTATCTCGACGTCACCGAGCATGGCACCGTCCGCCGCGAAGACCGTCCACAGGTCCCTCCCGTCGCCCGGGCGGAGGAATCGGCGGACCCAGAGGTTCCCCTCCGGATCGACGCGCAGGTCGGTATACGCCGGAAACTGCTCGGGCATCGGCATCTCTCGCAGCCGGCGCTCGGCCGCTGCGCGGTCCTGCGCATCGACCCCGCAGGATCGCGGTGGGCGCACCGGCGATCGAGTAAGCCTGGACCTCGAGCTGCCCGGCGCTTCCCACGAAGATCCGGTCGTCGGCGAGTGCGAGCTCGGTTGATCGCCCGAAGGGGTGAGGCCGGCTGCCGGTCTCCCTGCCGACGCGTTCGCTGGCGAGGTGCTCCCCGAGGTCGAGGACGAGGTTCCCGTCGCGATCGAGGAGGGAGACCGGCGCCGTCGCCTGGTAGAACCCGATGACGGGCTGGAACGACTGCTCACCCCACCCGGTGATGAGGAAGTAGCCGGTCCGAGAGCAGGTGAGATTGTAGGGGCCCAGGCCCTGGTACGAATTCGGGTCGTGAAGCGGCATCTCGCGGACCAGCTCACCATCGGCCGTGTAGACCTTGGCCTGCCAGTGAAGGTCGAACGCCACTAGAGAGTCGCCCGCACATCGACCGAGCGACCGGATGTACTCGTACTCCCCCGGACCCTGGCCTTCGCGACCGACGGCCTTCAGAAACTCGCCGGCCTCGCTATAGAAGCGGACC
>JBDHHM010000399.1:0-4058 GCA_039589355.1 Gemmatimonadota bacterium
CCAGGCCCGTCAGGACACTCTGCAGCGTAAAGAGGCCATCATCCGCGAAATCGATTCCGATCGCTTCGTCTGGCCGCACATCTTGGACGAGATCAGCGAGGCGCTGCCCGAGTATACCTGGCTCACCACCGTCCAGCAGACCGCCGGTACCGGCAGCAACATCGAGTTCCGTATCGATGGGATGACCGGGCAGACCCCGGCACTCACACGCTTCATGCGCAATCTCGAAGCCTCGCCCTTCATTCAGGACGTCCGGTTGTCTTCGGACGACCAGATACAGCAGGGGGCGAGACTGGTTCACAGCTTCGTGCTAACGGCTCGCTACCAGATCCCCGATCCGGCCGCGATCATAACCGAGCCGATTATCCTGGCAGGGGAGTAAAGCCGTGGCCCTACTACCGGCTGATCCCAAAGGACGTAAGCAGGCGCTACTCCTGATCATGGCTCTCGTCGGCGCGGGTTGGGGCTCTCGTCGGCGCGGGTTGGTACGTCGGCAAGATGTACGCGCTCGACCCGCGGCAGACGGAGATAAATGTCATCAGGGGCCAGTTGGAGAACCTCGAGACACAGAACCGGCGTTCCCGGGCTCTCGCGGCTCGCAGGGATGATCTGCATGCTCGCATGGAGCTTCAGGAGCGCCAGCTCAGGATCTTCGAGGAGCTCATCCCGGAATCCGAGGAGGTAGCCGAGCTGCTCGATGCCACAAACAGGGAGGCGCGGCTCACGGGTGTCGAGCAGACCAGCTTCAGGCCCCAGGGCGATGAGCTGGGCGACTTCTACACCAAGCGGACCTGGGAGGTCACCCTGGTCGGTGAGTACCACGACATCGGCAGATACCTGGCGCGCATCGCCTCGCTGCCGCGGATCATCAAGCCTTCCGCTGTGAGCCTCGGGTTGGCGCCGCGCAGCCGCGCCACCCGCGATATGGTAGCTCCGCTGGAAATCTCGATGAGAATCGAAACGTTCGTACTCGGAGGCCCGCCCGGCCAGCAGCCGGCAGAAGGCCAGGGAGCGTCCTAAAGTGGCTAACGCCGCCTTGATACTCGTCTCGGCGCTCGCCAGCCTGGCGGCCGGCCCATCGCCCGACCGGCTAGCGGTCCAGGACTCCGCCACCACTGGCCAGACGTCCGAGCAACAGGCCATATATCGGCGCGAAAAGTTCGTCTATCCGTCGGTTCGGGGCCGATCTTCGATGACCTCGACCTGATGGGGATCATCTTTGGAGGTTCGGCTGGCAGTGTCGCAACGGTCATTGACCGCGCGACCGAGAAGCGCTACCGCGTGCGCCGTGGGGACACGATCGGCCCCGCGCGTGTGGTCGAAATCCGGCCGGACGCAGTCGTCTTCCAGGTCACCGAGTTCGGAGTGACCCGTAGCGAGACCCTGCGCATAAGGCGAGGTGAAGAAGAGGAGGAGCAAGCATGATGCTCCATACGCTGTTGTTCTTGTGGGCAGCGGCAGGAGGCGACGACCCTGCCAACGTGACCGAGCTGCGGGTTGTCCCCGCAACTGCCGGCTATACGGAGGTCGTCGTCCGCATGAGCGGGGAGGTGAGCTACTCCGACTTCCTGCTCGCCGACCCGCCTCGGTTGATCGTCGATCTCAAAGGCGCCCGCCATGCACTACCGAGGGACAACTTTGAGAACATCAATCGCGGCGGCGTGATCCGCGTCCGCACGAGCCAATTCCGAGACGACGTGGTCCGCATCGTCGTGGAGCTCTTGGAGCCGACGAGCTACACCCTCGTTCGGCAGGGTGGCGAGATCAGAGTCTCCTTCCCTAACCTCGCGGGCGTAGCATTCGACTCGTGGGGCAGCGAGCCGAGCTCGCCGGTCTCCGCAATCCCCGAGCCCGCTCAACCGGTGTCGCCGGCGCCGCGCCAGCCGCAGGAGCAGGTCGCTACTCAGCAGGAGGAGTCTCCGTTCCAGACGCGGGCAAGCCCCGTGAGCCAGATGCCGCGCATCACCGTCACGTTCGAGAACACCGACATACGTGACGTGCTCAACAACTTCGCCGACTTCACCGGCAAGTCGTTCGTCCCCGGCGCCGGGGTAGAGGGCAATGTCACGGCGAACATCCGGAACCAGCCGTGGGACCTGGCCCTCAAAGCAATCCTCGAGGCACACGGCCTCACGGCCGTGGAGACGGCAACCGGGATCATCCGCGTCGACCGGCTGGAGAACTTGCAGGAACGACAGCAGTTGATCCAGCTGGAGACCCAGATCCTCAAGGTCAACTACGCTCCGGTCGCCGAAGTCGCCGCCGCCCTCGCGCCGGCGCTCTCCGACCGTGGCCAGGCGATAGCCAACGCGGCAACGAATTCGATCATCGTTACCGACCTGCCGGTGAACGTCGATATCGCTCGCCAGATGGTGACCGACCTCGATGTGCGTACACCGCAGGTCGTCATATCCGCGAAGATCATCTTCGTCGACCGCAGCGATATCGAGGAGTTCGGTGTCGCTTGGGACCTCCGTCGCTCGATCCGCGGGATTGGGAGATCGTCGACGCCGACTTCGATGGTGTTCCCGAGACCGTCGTCAGGGAGCTGACGAACGAGAACCAGGTGTCGTTCGCCGGCTCCTCGCTAGCCGCCCTCGCGAACGCCAGCGACCGCGTGACATCGCCGGCGCTGGCACTGCTCACGTCCGCTGCCATCGGCGATTTTAGACTCTTCAACTTCATCGAAGCGCTGGAGCGCATGGAGCTGTCCGACATAGTCGCCGCTCCGACGATCCAGACGATGGACAACCAGCAGGCCGAGATCCTCGTCGGTGAGAGAACGCCGGTGCGTGTGGTCGACGCCGGCGCCGGCGGCGCCACCGGCGGCGGTGGCCAGCAGGGCGCACAGGCCCAGTTCCCGCAGGCGACCGTCGACTATCAGGAGACCGGCATCAAGTTGCAGGTAACGCCGCACATCACCTTCGACCGGTATATCGTTATCGATCTGCACGCCGAGCGCTCGGGAGTAGCGGTGGCGCCGGGCGATATCGGCTTCACATTCCGCACCCAGGAAGGGACTACCCGCCTGATTCTGGCTGACGGCGAGACCGGCGTTATCGGTGGGCTCACCGTCACCGAAGTGACCGAGAGCGAAAGTGGCATCCCGATTCTGATGGACCTCCCCCTCGTCGGGCCACTATTCCGGACCACCAGGTCTAATGAAACGAAGCAGGACCTGTTGATCCTGGTGACGCCACACATCGTGGACGAACCAGTGGCAGCACGCTAGAGCCGTCAGGCGCCGGTAGTGCCGCAAACACCGGCGCCATGACACGCTCTGCTTTCAACTGAGGGAGTAGTCTTATGCTAAGCGTACGGGGTTGGGCACGGCTGTTGATGGGGACGATGGCCGTGGCCGTCTTGGGACTCGCACCAACGCCCAGACAGCGGGCGACACGCTGACAACGACCGTCGATGCCGAGGACTTCATCGCCCTGGCTTTCGTGGTCACTGAACTGCGCCGCACGGATCAGTTCGAGACTGTGATCACGGCCGCGGGCGACACGATCGTGCTCGGCCGGCTGATCGCTGTCGACACGACACGCTTCGCCGGGCGGACCGTCCAGGCCAGCGTGAGCGTCACGTTCTTCACCGGCCTCACGAATCCGACGGACGTGCAGATACGGGCGATCGCGGTAGATTCGCAGGACAACGAGGCGTCAGCCACGGCGGTCGTGACCGTCGGTGGCGGCCCGGGCGGCCCGTTGGGTGCGCCCACGATATCGATCTATTCGCCGCTGCCGAACTCGACCGTGCGCGACAACACGCTCATCCGGGTCGGCATCCGGGCGAGCGACGAGTCGGGGCTCCAGCAGCTCAACGTGGTTCTGACCAACCCCGCCGCGAATCCCCGCACCGATGTGGACACGCTGCTGGATTTTTTTATACCCCAGGGGGCCTTGGGAACGCTGACCATCACTGCTGAAGCGATCAACCTCAATACGCTCAGCGCGCTAGCCCAGATCAGCGTTACCGTGGCGACAGAGGTCCCCGACGATGCCAATCCGCCAATCGTAAGCATGCTCGTGACCGGTGGTACGGAGCGGCGACAGGAC
>JBDHHM010000400.1:0-2396 GCA_039589355.1 Gemmatimonadota bacterium
CTTGAATCTGTCTACGTTTCGGCTTGGGGGAGGTGCAGATCTGTGTCGCCCGTCACCATCAACGAAACTGCACGGGTCGGTCTGCGCCGAGGCCGTGCCAGGTGCGCGCAATCACGTGTTCTCCCGGGTTTGCACTCGCTCACTCGCTCCGCAGCGACGTCAATGGGTCGACTGCGGCGGCGCGGCGGGCGGGTAGGTAGGCGGCAAGGAGCGCGGCCGCGACCAACACCCCCGTTGCAGTGGTGAACGAGAGCGGGTCGGTGGCCTGGACGCCGTGGAGCAGACTGCGCACCAACCGCGTCATGGCGAGCGTCGCTAGCAGACCTCCGGCAAGTCCCAGCGCCACCGGGGTGAGTGCTTTGCCGATGACAAGCCGGGCGATGTCGGTTCGATGTGCACCGATGGCCATGCGGATGCCGATCTCCCGTGTCCTCCGGGTGACGGCTAGGTTCATAACGCTGAAGATCCCCGCCGCGGCAAGTGCCAGGCCGAGTAATGCCACCACTGAGAACAACTCGGCGTTCATGCGCTGGCTGTACAGTGCTCCCCGCACGATGTCTCTGTATGGCAGCACGTTGTAGATCGCCAGGTCGGGGTCGAAATCCCTGAGCAGGCGCTCGATGAGCGGCAGTGCCGCCTCGGGATCGACCACCGTCGCAATCGCCAACGTGTTGCCCGGGCTCTGCGAAGAAATCGCTCCCACGCATGCTGCGCGCAACACCCACGATCTCGAAGCTCCGCTCGCTCGTGCCCTCCTTCCCCGGCCACCACATGCGGCGACCAATTGGGTTCTCACCTTCGAAGAATCGTCGCGCCAAAGCCTCGTTGATCACTGCGACAGCGGGAGTATCTTCTTTGTCCCGTGCGTCGAGGGGTCTGCCCCTCAGCACATCCAATCCGAGCGCCTCGAAGTAACCGGAGTGAACGGCGTAGAAGGGAAGGGAGGCGGGTTCGTCGTGCCCCTCCAACCGCAGCGTCGCCGAGCGGCGGGAACCCGTCGGTGCATAGTCGGACATGCTAGCCACCCGCACCCACGGCTCGGCATTCAGCCGGTTCAGTAGGTTGCGGTAGAAGAGTATCCGTTCCTCTTGCGTGAGATCCCTTGCGCTAATTGAGACCAAGCTCGAGACCAGGTGATCTGCCTCGAAGCCGGGATCGAGACGGGCGACGTGGTTGAGTGTGCGCAATACGAGCCCTGCTAACACTAACAGCACAATTGAAAGGCCGACCTGGGCAGAGACCAGGAGGTCGCGGGAGCCCCATCTCTTTCTCTGGTCTGGGTCGTCGTGTGCTGCGTCGCCACTGGTTTTGAGGGCAGCTACCAGGTTGCGGCGAGAAGCACGCAGTGCCGGCAGAACGCCTGCGACGAGACCGGCCACCACGGCGAGCGCCAGCGCGAAGGCAAAGACGGTGGAATCAAACGGGATGTGTCGGGCGGGCGCAGCTCGCCATGCGCCTGGCTGAGCGAAGTAAGCTCCGATCCGAGAGCTGGCAGGTCCGGCGAGCAGGAGTGCCACGCCACCCGCGACGGCCGCGAGCAAGAGATTCTCACCCAGGAGCTGGCGCAGCAGTCGTCCCGGCGACGCTCCGATGGCGGCTTTGAGCGCCAACTCCCGGCGGCGACCGCCGGCCATCGATAGCAGCAGGTTCGCGACGTTCGCGCAGGCAAGTACGAGCAGCACGCCGCCTCCGAGCAGCATTAGCCGAGCGGCAGGTAGCTCGGCGAGGCGGAAGCCCGGTTCGACCCACATGGCTGGGGCGATGCGAACACGCCGTGGCTTCTCGGGCCTAGGATATGCCTCGTCGAGTCCCTCAGCTACGGCAGCGAGCTGGGTTTGTGCCTGCTCCACATTGAAGCCGGGCTTGAGCTTTCCATAGAGGAGCATGACCAGGCGGTCGCGGTTGCGCGCCACTATGGCGAAGTCCCCGTAGCCGACCTCCATGTACCCAAGTGGGAGCCATTACCGTTCAGATGGATTATGCTTCCGACGATAGCTGCATCCGCGTTGAAGCGGCGGCGCCAAAAGCTGTGGGAGAGGATGAGGACAGGGGCGGCACCCGGCTGGTCATCCTGTTCCGTGAAACTCCTGCCCACGCTCATGTTCACGGCGAGCAGCGAAAAGTAATTACCGGTAACCGCCTGCCCGTAGATCTGATCACTTGTGTTGGCGTGGCGGACGCTTCCGGCCAGGACGTATTGCGACGCGGCGAGCCTCTCGAAAGCCTCCGGGGCCGCCTCTCTGTAATCGAGAAAATCCGGGTAGGAGATTGCCGTGTAAGGATTGTCCTCTGCGACGCCGTAGATCTGGACCAGTCGGTCGGTATCGGCGCCGGGCAGAGGCTGGTAGAAGCCGTTGATGTATGTAAAAACCGCAATGCTTGCGGCGAGGCCGAGC
>JBDHHM010000401.1:0-2477 GCA_039589355.1 Gemmatimonadota bacterium
CAGCGATCTAGCTTGCGGGCGATGGGCGTGCCGTCGTTGGCGTACAGCACCGCCGCCGCGTTCGCCAGCGCCGACCGGTAACGCGCCCAGGCCCAGCGCTTGTACCACGGCAGCCGCCCCGAGTCTTCATCCTTCGTCCAGAAGCTGAGCCTCAGCTCGCCGCGCCCCGCCCCGTAGACGAAGGGGACGAGTGCTAGCAGCGTGTTGGGGATGGCGAGCAGGATCGCCAGCGGCGAGTGCTTCATCATGTAGCGGCCGGTGCGCAGCGCTTTCGATCCGCCGCGCAGGTCGCCCAGCGTCTTCAGCCAGCGCCCTTTCATCCGCCGACCGCCAGGTCGATCCCGCGGCCGAATAGCGCCTCGCTGTGCTCGATGAAGGCGGGCCAGTCGCGCAGGTGCTCGACGTCCTTATAGTAGTGCGTCGCCTTGAGCGGCTTGACGTACAGCTCTTCCAGCCGATCGCGCGTCGGCTCGCCGCCGTTCTTCTCGAGCTCGATGACGGCCTCGGCGAAGATCGCGCCCATCGCGCAGGCGGGCCCGGTGAAGTTCGGGTAGGGGAAGTCGATGCCGATGCCGGTGGCGGCACCGCCGATCACGACGCCATGGTCGACGAGCTGTGGCAGCTCGCGCAGGCCCCCGGCGCGGATGATCTTCGCCCCGTACGACGTCGACTCGCCGCCCTCGATCAGACGCGCGATGGCCGGTAGCCCTTTGTACCACTCCATCAGCGCGTTGTAGTCGCCACGGAACACCTTCAGGTTCTCGAGCGGCAGCACCAGGCCGATGGAGACGCTGGAGCGGTTCGTGTAGATGAGGCCCGCCATGTTGAGACGAACCGGCTTACCGTCGATCGCCCCGTTGCGCAGCATGATCTCGTAGCAGGCGGCTTCGCCGGGCCCGACGCCGAAGCGCTCCTCGATCGTCGCCGGATCGAGCTCGATGACCTCCTTTACTCCCTGCAGAAACGCCGGCTGCCCACTCGCCTTCGACCGCACCACATCGCGCTCGAAGCCTTCCTTGCTCACCAGGTGCGACGCGTCGCCCTCCGCCAGGAAGACGATGTCGCCGTAGAGTGGGCCGCGGTCGCTGTTGACGCCGATGACCCGGTCGCCTTTACGGATCAGTCCGTCGACCGTCGTCTCGGTGAGGATCGTGACGCCGAGCGCCCGAGCGCGCTCCGCCAGATAGCGGTCGTAGACGGGACGCAGGACCGTGTAGCAGTGGCTGAACGTCTCGGGGTTGCGGTACTCCGCGCCCAGCATGCTCAGCCCGTTCGTGGCGAAGAAGCCCCGCTTCACGACGCGCCGCTCGTAGGGGGCGCGGACGAGCTCTTCCGCGCCGAGCACCGCGGGGTCGGCCAGCTGCTCGGTGAAATAGACAGCGCCGGACCAGTTCTCGGCGCCGGGGTAGACGGCGGCCTCCACCACCAGCACGTCGAGGTCCTCGCGGGCCAGCCTCAGGGCTGCGGTGATCCCGGCGGGTCCGCCGCCCACTATGATGACGTCCCAAAGTCTCTGGCTCATCAGCGATCTCGGTATTCAGAAGATGGTACGCGGGGCCGGTCGAGGAGCCACAACTTCCAATCTGAGAGAATAGGGGTTTCCGGGCCAGAGAGGAGCGGCTACTGAGCGGGTTCGGTGGTTGATGTATCCCGCAGGACGCCGAGACCCCGGGCGAGGGCCATGGCCGAGTCGGCGATGGTCGGCCGGCACGCCGCGAGGGTCTAGCCCCTCGTAGTAGACGATCATGCTCTTCAGCGTGTCGAAGCGCGCGTCACTGGCGCGCAGCCGGGACTCCTCCTCGTCGAGCGCGGTACGGCAGGAATCGGCTGCGCTGCGGGCCTCGCTCAGCTGGCTGCGCAGCGGTCACCGCGATCGCGAGCATGACGAGGAATCCTCTCGTAGGTCTCATGCCTAGTCGGTTGCGTCGGTTACAGGGTCCATTCAATTAAGGGAGGGTGGGGCCAGGTTCAACCCCCTCGCCCTCGTCATCACTGGAGATGGAGATGAAGGGGACAGCGGAACTGGAGAGACTGGGCCGGAAGTTGCTCCGCTGCCGGCGCTGTCCGCGGCTCGTCGCCTGGCGCGAGCAGGTGGCGCGTGAGAAGCGCGCCGCCTTCGCCGACCAGCGCTACTGGGGCAAACCGCTGCCGGGCTTCGGCGACCCGCGGGCCTGGCTGCTGGTGGTCGGCCTGGCGCCCGCCGCCCACGGCGCCAACCGCACCGGCCGCATGTTCACCGGCGACCGCTCCGGCGATTTCCTCTACGCGGCGCTGCACCGCGCCGGTCTGGCGAGCCAGGCCGAATCGACGTCGCGCGACGACGGCCTCGAGCTGAGCGGCGCTTTTATCACCGCAGCGGTGCGCTGCGCGCCGCCCGCCAACAAGCCGGCGCCCGAGGAGCGCGACAACTGCCGCGATTACCTCGAGGAAGAGCTGGAGTTACTATCGGGCGTGAAGGTAATCCTCGCCCTGGGCGG
>JBDHHM010000402.1:0-2478 GCA_039589355.1 Gemmatimonadota bacterium
GTTGTTCGAGGCGACCGTCGGAGCGGTAGAAGAGGCTATCGTCAACGCCATGGTTGCTGCTCGTACGATGGAGGGGATCAACGGGAACCGCGTCTACGCGATCCCGCACGAGCGACTGCAGGCGATCCTCGAACGCTATGGCCGACTGGAGAGGTAGCGCGCAGCAGCGGCTCGATCGGTGAAGGGAGGACCGAGTCATGACGATTGACGATCTTCGTAGAACATCTGACAACAGGCTGGTAGGCGTTATCCGGTTGTTCCTGGCGGTGCTCTTCTTGATGACCGGTGTGATGAAGCTTGTCGTGCCGGTGTTGGCTGACGCTTTTTCCGGACAACTATTGGCAGCAGGACTTCCGTTCTATTCACTCAGTCGCTGGACCGTGCCATTTCTTGAGGTGTTCCTCGGAATCGTACTCGGCGTCGGCCTATTCGTACGGCCGGCGGCCGTCGTTGTCGTGGGCATAATGTGCGTCGCAACGTACGTTCATGTGGTCGTTGACGATCCATCGCTATTCCCACTGCAACCGAGTGAGCCGATCATACCGCTCGTCGTGATCGTGATGAGTGGCTACCTACTGTTGCGCGGGGGCGGGGCCTGGAGCCGTGACCTGAGGGCGTCGCTTGCGGTATCTGGGTCTGCAGTCCCATGAACGCAGCGCAAGCTTGGCGGTTATGAGCCGATACCGACTGTATCAAGTCGATGCCTTCACGACCGAGAGGTTCCAGGGTAATCCTGCCGGGGTCGTGCCGAACGCCGACGGGCTAACTGCGGCGGAGATGCAGGTGATCGCCCGTGAGCTCAACAACTCGGAGACGGCCTTCATACACCCACCCGACGCCCCCGACCATGACGTACTAGTACGATTCTTCACACCGACCACCGAAGTGCCTTCCTGCGGGCATGCGACGATCGCCGCTCATTACGTGCGGGCGGTCGAGAACGCCCTACCCTCGTGTACCGTGGTCCAGAAGATCGGAGCGGGGATCGGTTCTCGTGGGGATCGACTCGCGGGATACGCTCAACTCGCTCACACCCGATCCGGCGCGGCTATCGGAGATCAGCGGTCGCATCGGATGTAACGGATACTTCGTGTTCACGCTGGCCACGGACGCGTCCGACATCCTCGCACACGGGCGCATGTTCGCACCGGCGATCGGGATCCCCGAGGACCCCGTTACCGGGAACGCGAATGGGCCGCTGGGTGCGTATCTGGTCAGGCACGGCCTGGCGGTCCCCGAGGGCGGGACGTTGACGTTTCGGGCGGGCCGTGCGGTTATCGCATTTCAGTCGGAGCTAGAGTTGTAGATTGATGTCGGAGCCAAAGTGGACCTCTCGGCTTCGGGTATTGACGACACCAGGCGTTGCGTGGGTCAACCTCAGCCTCGCCCTGGCGCTCCACGTGCTGGACGAGGCGCTGCACGGTTTCTTGTCGTACTACAATCCGGCTGCGCTGGCGATCCGAGACAGGCTGTCCGTCGTGCGGCTTCCGACGTTCTCCTTCGAGGTCTGGCTGATCGGCCTGATCGTCGGAGTGATCCTGCTGCTGGCGCTGTCGCCGGTCGCTTTCCGGCGCGCGCGCTGGATGAGACCTCTCGCGCTCGCTCTGTCGGTCATCATGATTTTCAATGCCGGCATCCACTTCGGCTGGTCGCTGGTACTGGGCGAAGTCGTGCCGGGCACTTACTCTTCACCCGTTCTCCTGGCTGCATCACTGTGCCTTCTGGTAGCAGCGATTCGAAATTGGGAGCCATCGACTTCGCGCCGTTTGCCGGGTGCAGACTCGGTCTGATCTTCGACCTCCTGTCCGAGAGCTACGCCCCGTTGCTGGAGCAGCTTCCCGACACGAAGGTATCAGAACTGCTTGAGGACTGGCGGGAGTATGACGCGGCAATCTTCGGCGAACCAGACACGGTGGGTGCCAGCGGTTTCGTGACAAGTCTGGGACAGGAGATTATCGGCTTTGCGTCCTGGAATCCAACGAACTGGCCTTCCGTCGGGATCATAGGTCACAACTGCATAACCCCGACACACGCTTCCAGGGGTTACGGCCGTAGTCAGATAATGGAGATCTTGCGCCGCTTTACCGAGGCGGGCTTCCAAACGGCGAGCGTTCGGACGGACGAGCACCCCTTCTTCGCACCGGCGCGCCGAATGTACTCGAGCTGTGGCTTCGAGGAGGTAGCCCGCTACCCCGGCGAACTGCTTGACGAGTATGCCATGATCGAGTACGAGCGCCGGCTGGATAGCTCTTTATAGGAGGAAACCGACCATGCTAGACATTCAGGAACGTAACGAGGTTCAGCCGCTGTGTCCGCATTGTCAGCGTCCATTGAGAACCGTCTGGTTCCAGGAGCTTAGCGGGGTCGCGGGCAGACGCTACATCTATTTCTGTTCGGACTGTCACAAGGTGCTGGGCATCTCGCATCGCAAGGGATTCTGGATGGGCTAGAGCATGGGAGTCGTGATCGCGATGATGC
>JBDHHM010000403.1:0-2093 GCA_039589355.1 Gemmatimonadota bacterium
CTAGCGTAGCCGCACACGGTTAGTCGGGCTCGGGGCAGCGCCCCGGGGGTGGTGGATCTACGTCTTGCGGTGCGGGGGGAACGGTGAGCAGGTGACGGATCAGCGGGTTGGGCGTGGCGGCAGCGCGGGCCACGCCGCTTGGGCCGCGCGGGCGGGGCCGAGGGTCGAGTTCGAGTTCGGCGCCGTCTTCACCTCGGTACGGGCCATCCCACTGCGGACCGGACGCGGCGACCGCTTGTCTGTCACCGACCTGTTGGCCGCCGACTCGGGTCGCCTGTGGATCGCCGACGCCGCGGCAAAGGCGCTGAAGATCTACTCGCCGCAGGGGTGGTGCCTGCAGGCGCTCGATCGGGATGCCACCGGTCTCAGGCGACCGGTGAGCCTGACGTCATTGCACGGCCGCTGGATCACCGTACTGGACGGGCTACTGCCGGCGGTCGTGATACTCGACGAGTCGGGCCGTTCCGTTCGTCGGTTCCGGATCCACGAAGTGGATCGGCCGGTCCAGGTCTGCAGCTTGAGCGATCGCAGGCTCGCCGTGCTCGGGTCGGGCTGGGGCAGCGGTGCGGGGAAGCTCGTCCACCTCTATACGACGGGCGGCGAGTACATCGAATCGTTCTTCGGCGAGCCGCGGGATGGCCGATCGCAGGGTCGCGCCTACGCCGCGACGCTGGGCGAGAAGTTGTACCTGGCCCATACGAGTACCGACTCGTTCGCCGTGTACGACCTCGAGGCGGACGCCGTTCTCTCGTTCCCGAGCGTGGCCGGGCGGAGCGCCGGCGCGTTGCGCGGGCTGTTCGCCACGCGCTGCGGGCCGCTGCTCGCACTCTACGCGCGTGCCGACGCCGATTATCTGTACGATCTCTACGGGCTGGACGGCACGCCCATCGCACTCGGCGTTCCCAGCAGCGAGCGCGTGGTCGGCGTCGAGGGTCCGTTCTTCTACTCGGTGCACAGTGCGCCCGGCGGCGATCCGACGTTGCGGGTCTGGAAGCTCAGGTTCGAGGGGAATGACGCTGAATAGAGTGCTTGTCTATTCGGGCGGGAAGATGTCTGCGAACTCGATCTCGCCGACGACGGCGCCGCCGGCACGCACGGGCACGCGGTCGCTGTACTTCGCGGGCTGAGTAGCGCCCGCTGCCCACACCTCCACCGTCTTCGTCTCGGGATCGACGATCCAGTACTCGGCCACGCCCTGGCGCTGGTACAGGTTCAGCTTGAGCGTACGATCCCGTTTGGCAGTACTCGGCGACAGGATCTCGATGACGAGGTCCGGCGCGCCCCTTATCCAATCCTCGCCGATGATGTCGAGGCGCTCCTTCGCGATGAACAGGATGTCCGGCTGTACACCTTCTTCGCTATCCGGGAACTCGACGCCGATCGGGGCAGTGAAGAGTTGCCCGTTTACGGCGATCCGGCCGTGGCGAGGCTTCGGGGTGGGGGTCACGTAGACGTCCCCGGCGATAGCCTCGTAGAGCCTCCCATCCTCGGGCATGAGGAGGGCATCCCGCCAGGTGATTCGGGTCGTAGACATATGTGGCACAATTATACCTCCGGGCACAGCTGGCGGCGAGCTTCCGCGCGTCGCACGCAAGCTGAGGCCCGGGTCTCAACGGACCGTCAACACAGCCGAGTTGCGCCGCGCTCCGCCGGACCCGCATCTTTCGCGATCTGTATGCCGCATGATCGGGTCAGGATTCTAGGCGGCCCCGGAGGTCGGAGGCGGATATGTCGGGTTTCAAACGGCTCATCCAAGAGGTCCACAGGCGCTCGATCTGGCAGGTGACGGCCATCTACCTGGCGATCTCCTGGTTCGTGCTCCAGGTGGTCGAGGTGCTGACCGGGACCTACGGTCTGCCGCTGTGGTTCCCCGGCCTGGCGGCGGCGCTCCTCTTCCTGGGGCTGCCGTTCGTGCTCGCCACCGCCTTCGTCCAGGAGGGAGCGCCCGGTAAAGCCGCCTTCGACCCGACGCAGCTGCCCGACCTCGACGACACCGAGCTCGAGCCCGTGGCCGGGGTCGGCGAGCCGACAGCCGGGCTGAAGCACGTGTTCAACTGGCGGAACGCGATTCTGGTCGGCGTGGCGTTCTTCGC
>JBDHHM010000404.1:0-2308 GCA_039589355.1 Gemmatimonadota bacterium
TTCATGACGCCTCCCGGTTCTGTCCGGACCTGCCGACCCTCAGACCGAACCGCTCGGCCTTCGGTCCCAGTAGGGCCACTACCAGAACGAGAACGCCGCCGCCGAACATCAGGCCGACGACGACTCCCACACCCAGGGCCAGAGCCAGCCCCAACCACAGGCCCTCCACGAAATACTCGATCTGCCACAAGACCACGATCGCCACGCCGAAGCACGCGGCGCCGACCAGTCTCCAGGTCGGTATCCTCCCTCTGCCAAGGTGGGCCGCCCAGACGATGGCCATGGCGAGGAGCGCCGCGGCGAACGGGTAGTATCCGAAGTCAGCTTTCGAGAACACGCCGACGGTCATAAGGACGATGAAGAGACCGAGCAGGCCCATGGCGAGCCGTCTGACGTAGTCCATCTTGACCTCCGTCGGTCAAAGATCCAGCAACTCTAGCCGGCGCCGGCGTTCCAGGCGTCGATCACGGCCCGGAAGCGCCGGATATGGTCGGGCGTCGTGCCGCAGCAACCGCCGATCACGCGTACCCCGGCGCCGAGTAGATCCGGGAGCCCCTCCGCCATGTTCTCGGGGTCCTGCTTATAGACGACCTTCATGTTCTCGAGGACGGGCAGGCCGGCGTTCGGCTGCGCCATGGTGGGTAGGTCGCTGACGCTGAGGTAGCGCCGCACCGCGGTCGCGGCCCAGGCGGGGTCGATATCCTTACCGCAATTGAGCCCGAGCACGTCGGCGCCGGCGTCGGTCATGAAGCGGGCGGCGTCCTCGGGACTGACGCCCATCATCGTGCGCAGGTCCGTGCCGTCGCGAATCACGTCGAATGCCATCGAACCGATCACACAGGGCGCGCCGGCCTCACGCGCGGCGGCTATCGCTATGCCGAGCTCCTCGAGGCTACTCTCCGTCTCGATGATGATCGCGTCGACCCCGGCATCGACGAGCGCGGCCGCCTGTTCGCTGAGCGCCTCTCGCGCCTCTGCCTCGGACAGATCACCCAACGGCTCGAGCAGACGCCCCAGCGGGCCCATGTCGCCGAGCACGAAGCCCGGCCGGTTGCCGAACGCGTCACGCGCGATCCGCACACCGGCCCTGACGATCGCCTCGGCTTCGTCGGCGCAGCCGTGCTGTTCCAGCATCACACGACTCGCGCCGAGGGTGTTCGTGGTGATGCACTCCGCGCCCGCTTCGGCGTAGGCGCGCTGGATCGCCAGGATCCGGTCCGGATGCGCCACGTTCCACCGCTCGCCGCAGCCGCCCGGCTCGAGCTCGCCCTTCTGGAGCTCGGTGCCCACGGCGCCGTCGGCCAGCAGCACTCGCCGGCTCAAGGCATCGAGAAACGATTCACTCATGGTCTGATCCTGGCGTCGGAACTCCCCGAATCCCCGAATCCCCGAATCCCCGAAAGAGTCGCCAGACCGCCGTATACGGCAGGATCAATCCGGGCGTCAGGAAGGGCGCCATGAGCGCGGCGGTCAGCAGCTCGCCGATCCCGGCGCCGCTGGGCGTCGGCATGAAGAAGAGGAGGTACTGGAGCATGATGTGGAGCAGCATGACCTCCATGAACGGCGCCTCGGTGACGAAGCCACGGAGCACGGCATAGCCGAGGACGAAGCGCGCCCCGAAGTGGAGGACCCCGCTCAAGACCGCCGCGACGAACAGAAGCTTGCCCGATTCCCAGTAGGTGACGATCCCCGCGTGCAACTCGTCGAACCCGTTGAGGACACGCTCGACGCGCGGGTGGCTGGAGCCCATGATTTTCCGTATGACACCCCGCGCTACGTTCGGTAGCAACGCCAGAACGACGATCACCGTCACCGCGAAGCCAAAAGCCCAGGCCGACCACTGAAACAGCGCGCCCGCCGACAGATTGGCGATCGGAATTCGAATGTCGGCGACCTTGCCGCCGGCACCCAGTGCCCAGGCGAACAGGCCCGCCAGCGACAGGAAGATCACGTTCGACAGGAACGACATGGCGTTGATCGCCGCCGCCCGGCCGAACGACAGCCCCTGCCGCATCAGGCCGTAGATGGTCGCCGGGCCGCTGCCGGTACCAGACGGCGTGATATACGACATCGCCGTGCTGGCGGTACTGATCTGAACGCACTTGAAGTAGGAAAGGCGGCTGTCGTGTGGGCCGACCAGCGCCTTGAGGCGCAGGCCGCCGCCCAGCCAGCTGACGATGGCGAGCCCGGCGGCGGGCAGGAACCACTCGGGGTTGAAGCGCTGGAGGCTGGCGAAGTCCTGGGCCCAGTCCCCCGAGAACAGGAAGGCGAGCAGGAACCCCAGTACCGAGGCACCGACGAAGACGAT
>JBDHHM010000405.1:0-3757 GCA_039589355.1 Gemmatimonadota bacterium
ACGGGCGGACGCAGGTGAGGTTCGCGTTCTGTAAGACGATCGAAACGTTGGAGGAGGCGGCGGGACGGTTGGCGCCGATCGGCGCTAGAAGCTGACGCGTAGCCCCAGCTGCGCTTGCCACTGCGAGGCGGGGACCGCGGCGCTGAGCGGCAGCGCTGCCATGGCGTTACCCGTTTCCGGATTGATGCGGACGGGTCCCGCGTAGTTTACGCTCATCGGATCCTGTGGTGTCGGGTCACACTCTCCGGGACAATCGGCGGTCCGTCCCCTGAAGCTGAGCATCGGTATGGTGGGGTCGGTGACGGTCTCCACCCGGCCCCAGTCGTTGTTCAGCATGTTCAGCACGTTGAGCACGTCGAAGATGACCTGCACGCTTCCGCTACCGACGCGAATACTCTGTGACACACGAAGGTCGAGCCGGTCGGTCCACGGCGTGCGGCAGGCGTTTCTCGGCAGGATCTGCCCGCGATTGACTTTCAGGCACTCCTCCTGCTCGATCAGCTGCTCCATCAGCATCTGGGTTACGATCGATCCTGGAAGGTCACTCACGCCGAACGGCACGTAGAGGAGATCGTTGTCGTGGTCGAGGAGCCGGCCGCCGCCGGGGTAGCCGTCGCCGTTCACGTCATCGAGATAGACGTACGAGTAGGCGCGGCCCGACTGTCCGATGTAGATGAGGGTGACCTCGGTGCCGCCCATGCTCTCGAACAGGCTGGTCCAGGCCGAGACCACGATCTTGTGCGGCCGGTCGTACGTTCCGGGGCGCACCGGCGGATCGTTGGGGTCGGTGAACACCGGGTTGAGGCCGAAGTTCGACGTGGCGTCGCTCGAGGCGAGGCTGCGCACGTCGCCGGACCTGTTGTACGAGTAGGCGGCGGAGATCGCTGCACGGTTCGAGAAGTCGCGCCGCAGCTGCAGGCTCAGCGTCCACGAGTAGTCGTTGGCGCCGTTCTTCACCAGGATCACCGGCCCGAACGCGTCCGACACACGGTTGGGCGCGAAGCCCTCCAACGTCGGCGTGCCGTAGTGGTGTCGCAGCTCGTAGCCGAAGCCGTTGCTGTAGCCGTCCTCGTGCTGGGGGTCCGCCACCCGCTCGCCGATGTTCAGGTCCTCGAGCGCGATCTGCGGATCGAAGACGTTGATCGTCGGGATGCCCGTCTCGAGGCCGGATCCGTCCAGGCACTGGGTCGGCGGCCCCGTGCCCGGGTCCAGCCCCGGCGCGTTGTCGCCCAGGCAGGTGAGCGAGACGCTCTCTAGACCGGTGTTGGCGTAGGCGTTCGACAGCCAGACGAAGGGCGGCCGGCCGGTGAACGTGCCGACGCCGCCGCGCAGCTGCGTCGGGGTTCGCCCGCGGCTGATCGAGGATCAGCGGGAAGTCGACCCGGATCCCGTAGCGCAGGCTCAGCCGCTCATCGAACGCCGTCTCCTCCCGCTGGACGTAGCCCGCCAGCTGCAGGACCGAGAAGCGGACTGCCGGGTCGGTCACGTCTTCGAACGGCGCGACGATGTCGTAGCGCGCCGGCAGGTTGGCCTCGAGGTCGGCCAGGCCGACGGCGGCGGTGAGGTTGTTGGTTACCTGGATGATGTCCTGATCCAGCTCGTTGGCGTGGGCGTTGAGCTCGGCGCCGGTCCGCACCAGACGCGTCAGCTCCTGGCCGCCCAGGTCGCTGGTGATGTCCACCTCGACCCGCGGGTAGGTGGCCAGCGGATCGACCCGGTCGCTGATCACCTGGAAGTTGACGAGGAACTCGTTCGAGAACCTGGGGCTCAGCCGCGAGAGCAGCTGGAAGACAGTCGAGTTGGAGGTGTGGTCGACGGTCGTGGCGTAGGACGAGAACTCGTAGGCGTCGAACGGCGCGCGGTTCGGGCCCGGCTCGTTTTGCGCGCTCACGAAGTTGTGGCGCAGCACGAACCGGTTCGACGGGTCGAGCTGCACGTCGAGCCGCGCGAACACATTGGCCAGGTCGTTCGGCAGCGTCACCACGGTGTAGTCGCCGGCCTCGAGGCCGTACGCATCGCGGTGGATGTCGACGTCCCGCTGCGCGGAGTCGGGCGACAGGCTGACACGCACCGGGTCGTCGGTCCCCAGGTTGAACCCGATGGTCGGCCAGCGCCGCCGCTCCACCTCGGCCGCCGCGAACAGGTGTACCCGATCGGTCAGCAGCGGGCCACCGAACGTTAGACCGAAGACGTAGTTCTCGAGCGTCTCCGGCTTCTGCGAGACGTCGTCGACTGTCAGGTCGCCGAGGAAGTTCTCGTCGCGATAGAAACCGATGCCCGAGCCCGTCCAGCGGTTGGTGCCGCTCCGGGTCACCGCGTTCAGCACGCCGCCGGTGAAGCCCGACTGGCGTACGTCGAACGGCGCCACCAGCACTTGGTACTGCTCGATCGCATCCAGCGGGATCGGCTTGGCGTTCGCGTCGCCGCCGGGAAGGCTGCTCGCCAGGCCGAAGACGTCCTGGCTCAGCGCGCCGTCGATCTGGATCGCGTTGAAGCGATCGTTCTGCCCGGCGACCGAGATCCGCTCGTCATCGACCTTGACGTGCGGCGACAGCGCCGCGAACTCGGTGAAGTCGCGAGACAGCGAAGGCAGCTTCGTCACGATCTCCTTATCGAGGACCATCGCCGCGCCCATGTGCGCTGGGTCGAACACCGGGTCGGGTCGCACATCGACCTGCAGCGCCTCCAGCTCGATCGGCTCCGTCGTCAGCTCGAAGTCGAGCCGCAGCGTCTGGCCGATCGTATGGGCCGCCCGGCCTCAGGTTCAGCAGGTGGAAGCGACCGTCGTCGGCCGTCATCGCGGTGACCGTCTGGCCCGTCGACAGGTCACGGGCCTCGACCGCGGCGCCGGTGACGGCGGCGCCGCCGCTGTCGGTCACACGGCCGCTGACCGACGCCGTGGTCTGGGCGTGGGCGTACTGGGCCGCGGCCAGGGTGGCGAGCAGCAGGAAAAGCGGAATTGTTGTTGGTCGGACGAAGCACTTCACGCTAGGCGCATGCCTTTCCCTGGAGCCCGCGCTACGCGCGGCACCAGAGGAGATTCCTCGGGAGTCAACGATCGAGACTTGCGAAGGTGGGCTGCCAAGGCTCGTAACCCTCATCAGAGGGGGGCTGGAGTATAATGTGCCTGCGTTTGAGGCCGCGCAACGCGCGTAACTGAAGAAGCGGAACGGGCCGGACCCAAGCCCCTGTTAAAGGGTACGGATCGAAGAGGGTATCGCGGTGGCAGGCGGTACGCTAGTTAACGGTTTCGGGAGGTGTTCCCTTGATTCTGCCTAACCTGCGCGCTTCGTTCGGTTCGGACGAGATCGAGATCCTGCTCCGCATGCTGGAGCAGCGGACGCGCCGCAGCCGCAGGCTCTGGGAGAGCCGGCTGGCCGAGGAGGGGCTCGACGTGCTGCTCGACCATCCCGAGACGTTCTCCGCCGTCATGTCGCGCGGTCGCGTTACGGCGACGTCGCCCAAGCTCACCTTCTACGTGATGGTGCGGCATACGCTGCTCGAGTCGGGATTGGACGATCCGGCGATCGCCGACTACGTGGCGGCGCTGCTGCTCGAGTTCGCCGTCGAGGGTCGTGCCAACCGCATCGCCGTCTACGACGATGCGACGTACCGCTACCTGGTCGATATCGTCGGCGACCTTGAAGGCGAGAGCTCCGAGCGCAGGCAGTTTTTGCTCCGCGCGCACCTGGGCAACTACTCGCTCTGGTTGTCGGGGCTCTTCCCCGACTACGTCGTCGCGCGCGTGCAGCGGCGC
>JBDHHM010000406.1:0-2127 GCA_039589355.1 Gemmatimonadota bacterium
GGGCGACACGTTCCTGTTCAAGTTCGATCCGAAGGGGAACCTGCAGCTCGCCAGCGCCGCCGGCGTGATATCGTCGCGGCTATTCTGGGCGGCCGGCTATCACACGCCCGAGGACGTCATCGTCGTCTTCGATGCCGCGAGACTGGCGTTGGACCCGGAGGCGGTGATCGAGACGAGCTACGACGAGCGACCGATGAGCGAGGACGACATTTACCTGGTCCTCGATGGCACGGACAGGCTCCCCGACGGTCGTTACCTCGCCCTTGCCAGCAAGTACGTACCCGGCAGGCCGCTCGGGCCGTTTCTGTTTTCGGGCGTGCGCTCCGATGACCCGAACGACTGGTACCGCCACGAGTATCGGCGCGAGCTGCGGGGCCTGTACGTCATGTCGTCTTGGCTGAACCACGTCGACATGCGCTTCGCCAACACGATGGACGTATTCATCGATCCGCCCGGATACGTGCGTCATTACCTCATCGACTTTGCTGCGACTCTGGGCAGCGGAACGATCCGCTCTCACAAGCCGCGCGAGGGCACCGAGTACAACTTCGACATTTGGGCGACTATCGGCCGCGTGCTCACGTTCGGCTTCCTGGAGGTGGGCTGGGAAGAGAAACAGCCAGAGGAGATTCACCCCAAGGCGAACTGGCCGAACGAGGCGTTCAACAAGCGGACGCCGCGTGACGGATACTGGGGCGCGAAGCTCGTCGGCTCGTTCAGCGACGCGCAGATCGCGGCCGCCGTGGAGGCAGGCCGTCTCCCGGAGGAGGCGGCGGAAGCGCTAACGGACATCCTGATCCGGCGGCGCGACATGGTCGTGTCATACTGGTATGCGCAGGTGACGCCGATCGAGAACGTCGAAGTGAAGATGACCCACGGCTCCGGCCCGGGGACGCTCCAGTTGGCCTTCGACGACCTGGGCCTGGATGCCGGCGTATGGGAGCCGGGAGAGACGCGCTACTTCTGGCGCTTCGATGACCCCGCTTCCGGCACCCGCGGCAGCGGCGACCTGGCCGCCGATTCCGGGCACCGTCAGGCTGTGAGTATCGAACTGCGGCGGCGTCCCGGCGACGCTCGCGCCGCCGAGCAGGATTTCGCTATCCTGCGTATCGTTGCGAGCCGGGAGGGTGTGGCCAACCGCGCGGCGACCGTCTACCTGCGCTGGGACGGTCACGAGTACCGCGTCGTCGGCCTCGAGCACTGAGAGCGTTCCGCTCGCTTGGGGGGCGTGCGGGTCGGCTTGGGGGTCCTCGAGCTTCACCGCTCGCGTGCACCGGCGGACGGCGTAGCACCATCGGGCTCGCTCACGAGTTGCGCTCGTAGGCCCCCCAGCGCCTCCCGCACTTCAGGTCAACGCTCTCACACTCACCAATAGTCCAGGCCGGACGTGCGGCAGGCGATCGCGACCGACCCAGCGAGCGGTCAGCCTAGCGGCCGGTCTGGGAGCCGCGCGGGCGGTCCGAGCGTAGGTGGTGTATCCGAAGCGAGACCGCCCGCCGGCGACCACTATCCGAACAGGCGACGCACCCCGGACAACCTGTCGGCGAGCGACCGCTGCAGGTCGGAACCACCGGCAAGGTCATCGGGCATGACTTCACCGTTGGACTCCGCAGCGTGGAGTATCGCGGCACCACCGAGCGACAGTGCGACGTGGACGATTCGGTTGGAGTCGCGACCGTGGAAGAAGAGCAGATCGCCCGGGCGGCATGCCTCGAAACCGGGCCCGGCATCGATCGGTTCGCCGATCTCGGCCTGCTGGTAGCTGTCGCGCGGCAGCACGAATCCGTGCAGTCGGTGGACCGCCTGGACGAGGCCGGAGCAATCGGTCCCCCAACGAGTACGGCCACCCCATCCCGGGCCCGCTCGCTCCAATCGACCAGCCGGCCCTCGAGCAGGCGCCCCTCGCGCCCGTCGGGCAGGCGTACCAGGCTGCCGGTCACGGCGACCCGGGCACCCCACGGGAGCCGGGCGATGACGTGACCGGCCTCGTCGGCCAGCGTCGCGTCGAGTGCTACGGCCGGGCGACCGCCGGCATCGTCCCACCAGGCCTCCGCCACCTCGGCCGCGCAATAGATGAGCCCGCCCTCCTGCACCCAACCCTCGTAGCCGTCCTCGCCGGTAACGCGG
>JBDHHM010000407.1:0-2878 GCA_039589355.1 Gemmatimonadota bacterium
CCTGGGCCAGCTCGGCCGTGTTTGTCGCCACCATGAACTCGATCACCGACTCGACCACATCGTTGAAGAAGTGGAAGCGTGTTGCCGGCAGGCGTGTGACGTTCTGCACGCGCATAACGTCCTGCGCCTGGTTGGCGCCGGACATGTCCTGATTGATGTTCACCCACATCTCGTGATGCGCTTCCGGGTTGTCGGCGAAGTACTGTCGTTGGCTGCCGATCTCGGTCACCCACCAGAATCGGAGGTTGCGACGTGGGCGCGGCAGTCTGCCCTCGTCGATCAACTTGTTGAACGCGCGTGCGATCTCCAGCACGTTGGCGCAGCCGCTGGCGTCGTCGTTGGCGGAGGTGGCCTCCTCCTGCATGTGGCCGGTGATCACGATGTCCTGCCCGAGGCCGGGCTCGCTGCCCGGGATGAACGCTTCCACCATCACCTGCCACGGCTCGGAGCCCTGCATCGAGGTGAACTCGGACTCCACGACAGCGTGCACGATGATCGGCTCGTCCGAGCTACCCAGGCGACTCCGCAGCGCCAGCCCCTGGCGCAGCGACAGACCGAAGACGAAGGTCGGCTCGAAGTCGCCCGAACCACCGCCTGCGGCGCGGACCCACTGGAGCTGATCGGGAAAGCCGGCCATCCCTTCGCTGAACGGGTTGGGGTACCAGACCACCCCCAAGGCGCCACCGTCGCGCACCGCCCGGGTCATCGCGCCGGAGGCGGACCCGTAGGTCAGCACGACTTTGCCGGAGAGATCCATGCCCTGCAGGTCCTCTTCCGCACCGGTGCCGATGTCGATGAGCTCGCCGGTGACGTTGGTGGGCCGGCTGTAGTCGCCCAGGTGCAGCACCGATTGCAGCGTGCTGGCGAGGCGCTCCGGCTCGGGCTCGACAATCCACAGCCAAGGTCGACCGGAGGACGCCTGCTTAATGAGGCTTACGTTCTCGAGCCCGTACTCGCGCGCCTTCGCCTCGAAGTACTCAGCGACCATCCACAGCCCGTCGGATCCGCCGCGCGGCCGGTGGAACTGGGTCTGGTAGCGGATGTGTTCGTAGGACGCGTCGCCGGATATCTCCTGCATGATCAGCCGGGCGACCTCGCGATCGAGGACGGGGAGCTCCTGAGCCGACAGCCCGAGGGGCGCAGTGAACAGGAGGGTAGCTATCAGGAGCGCTGAGTATCTCGTCGCCGAACGTGTCATTCTCCTCCTCCACTTCAGTTGAGTATGTCGAAACCGGGGCCCTACCTTACGCCGATGATCCGCTCGATCAGCTCGGGATCGTCGGGCAGCAGGCCGGACGCCGGCAGGCGCGGCACAAGCTCGCGCCAATCGGGCCACATGTCGAACGACTTCTTGAAGATCGGCAACGACTCCTCCACCCGGCCGATGGCCGCCAGAGTCGCCGCGTGCCAGAAGACCATCTCGTGGTTGTCGGGCGCCAACTCTTCCGCTCTGCTGTACGCCTCCACCGCCTCTTCCACCTCGCCCTGCGTCATGAACTCGTCGCCGGCGTTCATGTAGTTGTAGGCGCGAGCCACGGTTAGCAGTCGCCGCATCTCTTTCACCGGCTCCGGATGGTCCTCTATCCGCAGGTCGAAGATGCGACCGCCCCAGGCCGGCAGGCTCGGATCATCATTCACGACCAGCAGCGCCGCCGACTGCACCCCGCGGATGTCGCCGCCCTCCGCCTGTGCCGCCTCCAACGCCGACATCATCTTCTCCGCCAGGTCGCCTTCCGTCGATTCGAAGGCCCCCACCATCGCGTCGCAGACGGTGGGCTCGAGCATCAGGTTGGCCTGCACCGAGTAGCCGTCGCCCTTGTGATGACAGTGCTCGATGATCGCGTGCTCGCCGGTGTGGACGGCTACGTTCCCTTCGGCGTCGACCATCGCCACCTGACGCACATCGGTGTGGTCATCGCCGGCCAGCAGCGCCGTCAGCGCCTGCTCCGCGGTCTTGCCGGCGCGCATGAGCTCCAGCCCCAGCGGGCCGTAGGACACCTCGACGAATGACTGGGTGGCGACGGCGCCCACGCCCGGCTCGGCCCACGAGACTATGGAGCCCACCGAGAACCAGTGGGACTGGACGGCTACACCCAGCTGGCCGGTGGCCGCGTCGCGAGCGGCTCCTGCGCCCCTAAAGCCGTGGCAGCGGCGAAGATGCACGCCTGGAGGGTAACGGTGTTGACGTGGCGAGCCCTCATACGCCCTCCTCGCTATGACACACGCAGTTTCGCAGAAAGGTCATTATAGGAAAAAGCGACGGGAACCGGTATCGCCCGCCGGTGTATCTTTAGCACCCGTCACTCTAGCTGGTCCCCGCCAGCCCGAAATCAATCGCAGTGCCCGCCGACGCTCACCCGCGTTACCACGGGACGGAGAAGTACGCGCATGAAGCGACTCGCCCCGGCGCTCGTTCTCATAGTCGCCACCGCGCTCGCCGGTTGCACGAGCGAAACGAACGACCCGCTCGGCCTGCTCGGAACGGTCGACGACATCAGCGGCCGATGGCTCGGCGTGGTGCCGGACGGCGCTCTGTTCCGGGACGACACCGCGGACCCCAACTGCAGCTACGAAGCGGACATGGAACTCGTGCTCGAGCAGGACGGCGATAGCCTGAGCGGCCAGATCGCTCTGACGATCCGTGATTATCTCGGACCCATGACCCAGCCCTCGGTGCCCTGCACCGCCGTTGGGACAGTGACGATCCAAGACCTTACCGGCACCCGCACCGCCACGCAGGCGTCCTTCACCCTGGAGGACGGCGTTACAATCCTATCCGCGACCTGCACGGACGATCGTCTGTCGGGAGACCTGGTAGTCAACTCGTCTTCCGGGCTTCGCGGGACGTGGCGCGTCACGAGATAATCCCCGACTCCCC
>JBDHHM010000408.1:0-3009 GCA_039589355.1 Gemmatimonadota bacterium
CCGTCAACTTCCCCCCGCGCTGCAGATCCGCGCGAAATCGGATGGATCCAGGCTGGCCCCGCCGACGAGCACGCCGTCGATCTCGGGCGCCGACAGCAGCTCCTCGATGTTCCCTGTCTTGACGCTACCGCCGTAGAGTATCGGGATCGCCCCGGCCGCCGCCCCGACGCGTTCGCCCAGCAGACCGCGGATCAGCTCGTGGGCCTGGTTGGCGTCCTCGGGACTGGCCGTGCGACCTGTGCCGATCGCCCAGACCGGTTCGTAGGCCACTACCGTCCGCTCCACCTGGTCCGGGCTCAACCGGCTCAGTCCCGCCGCAAGCTGCCGGGTGACAACCGATTCGACCTCACCGCGGTCTCGCTGCTCGAGCAGTTCGCCCACACACAGGACCGGCACGAGCCCTTGCGGGAGACGTCCTCGTCGGAGTCGCCGAAGACGTGGCGGCGCTCCGAGTGCCCGGCGAGTGCGAATCCGGCGCCGGCATCCTTCGCCATGCCAGCCGAGATCGAACCGGTGTACGCCCCCGAGTCCTCCCAGTAGATGTCCTGGACCCCGGTCAGCAGGTCGATCCGACCGGCGGACGCCGCCTTGAACTCGGCCAGCGAGATTGCCGACGGGAAGAAGACGACCGTACGATCGTCGTGGGGCTCATAGAGCCCAAGGAACTCTCTCACGAACCCCCGAGCCGCGCTCGGGCCGTGATTCATCTTCCAGTTGCCGCCGAAGAAAGGCCTCTTGAAGCTCGGAACTCCAGCGATGCGCCACCGCCCGTGGACACGTGGCTCATCCGGTCGGCCAGACCCAGCTCGGCCACAGCGGCAGCGCTGTCTCCGCCGCCGACCACGCTTACAGCACCCGACGTAGTAGCATCGGCGACAGCCGCTCCGACGACGGTTGTGCCGTTAGCAAAGGCCGCCTGCTCGAAGACGCCCATCGGTCCGTTCCAGAGGATCGTGCGCGCCCGGCGGACAATGCCCGCGAACTCGCCGGCGCATTCGGGCCCTATGTCCAGAAGCATCTCACCCACCGGAATCGCCTCGCGACTCACCACGCGAGCATCGTCTCCGCGATCGATCGCCGGGGCCACGACCGCGTCGATCGGCAACGCCAGAGCATTTCCGGCCCGCTCCAACATCGTGGAGGCGAAGTCGACGAGATCTTCCTCGACCAGCGACTTCCCCGTCTCCAGCCCCATCGCGCGAAGGAAAGTGCACGCCATGGCACCGCCCACACACAGCCGGTCCACCTTGCCCAAGAGGTTCTCGACCAGATCGATCTTGCCGCTGACCTTGGCTCCGCCCAGGACCGCGACGAAGGGACGCGCTGGTTCCTTCAGCAGGCGGCCCAGGTAGTCGAGCTCTCGCTCCAGCAGCAGCCCGGCCACCGCGGGTTTAAGAAACGCGGCCACGCCGGCCGTCGAGGCGTGTGCCCGGTGCGCGGTCCCGAACGCGTCATTGACGTATACGTCCCCCAGCGCCGCGAGCTCGCGGGCCATGGCCGGGTCGTTTTTCGTCTCCCGCAGGTCGAAGCGCGTGTTCTCCAGCAGCAGGACCTGGCCCGGACCGAGCCCCTCCGACTTGACCACCGCCTCCTGCGAGACGGTCCCGGCCGCGAAGCCGACCTCATCGCCCAGCAGCTCGGCCAGGTGGTTCGCGACAGGCCGCAGCGAGTACTTTGGGTTCGGCTCGCCTTTGGGCCGGCCGAGGTGCGACATGAGAACCAGGCTCGCACCGCGGTCGCGGAGATGTTGCAGCGTCGGTAGCGTCGCGCGGACACGCACGTCGTCCTCTACCCGGCCCTCCTCATCGAGAGGGACGTTGTAGTCAACGCGCACCAGCGCCCGCTTGCCCCTCAGCTGGACATCGCTCAGGTCGCGTACGGTCAGTTTATCCAGCATAAGCATAAAGTCAGAGGCGCTCGGCGATGTAGTTGGCCAGATCGACGCACCGGCACGAGTAGCCCCACTCGTTATCGTACCACGAGAGTACTTTTGCGAGGTTACCGTCGATGACGTTCGTCGAGAGGCCGTCGACGATGGAGCTGGCCGGGTTCCCGATGAAGTCCACCGAGACCAACGGATCCTCACTGTATGCCAGAATCCCCTTCATCTTGCCATCGGCGTACTTCTTGAACGCGTCGTTGACCTCGTCCGCCGTGGGAGTCTTCTCGACGACCGCAACGAGATCGGTCAGCGAAACGTTCGGCGTGGGCACCCGCACGGCCATGCCGTCGATCTTCCCCTTCACCTCCGGGATCACCACGCCGGTCGCCCTAGCCGCCCCGGTCGTCGTGGGGATCATCGATACCGCCGCGGCACGTGCCCGCCGCAGGTCCTTGTGGGGAAGATCGAGCAGGCGCTGGTCGTTGGTGAAGCTGTGGATCGTCGTCATCATCCCGCGCTTGAAGCCGAATTCCTCCAACAGGACCTTTGGTGGCTGCCGCCGTCGTAATCTTCGTCGTTCACGCCGAGGCAGATCGAGATGTCTTCACCCTTCGCCGGCGCCGTGATCACCACCTTCTTCGCACCGGCGCTAATGTGCTTGCTGGCGCCGTCACGCGACCGGAAGATTCCCGTCGACTCGAAGACGATCTCTACACCTAGCTCCTTCCACGGCAATTTCGCCGGATCTCGCTCCGAGAGCACCAGCACCTCATCGCCGTCGATCACCAGGCTCTCGCTCTTGGCTTCGACCGTGCCCTCGTACCTGCCGTGAACCGAGTCGTAGCGGAAAAGGTGAGCCAGGGTGGCGGTATCCGTGAGATCGTTGACCGCCACGAAGTCTAGATCCTTTCCGCGGCCATCTTTCTTGGCCGCCCTCACTATCATCCGGCCAATCCGTCCGAAACCGTTGATTCCAACTCGAACCGCCATCTCTCTCCGACCTCCATCGCTCGGGTCCAGTTATCCGGGGCTGGGACATTACTACATTACCGTCGCGGGCGAGCCCCGGAAAGTGTCACGGCGCGCCTCTGGGCAACTCGCGTCGCGCCCGGACGAAGGTCAGAACG
>JBDHHM010000409.1:0-2061 GCA_039589355.1 Gemmatimonadota bacterium
GCCGCTACCGTCCCGATATTCAGTCGCTCGATCGAGACCTCCGCGAACGCGACGGGTGCGCCGTCCGCGTCCACCACCGTGCCGGTGATCACGGCCTGGGCGTTCGCCTGACCGGCGCCTGCCAGTAAGACGACGCCCGCCGCGAAGAGAGTCACGATCGGCAAACGTCTCGAAAAAGTTTTGAGATTCATGCTCGCTACCTCCTCCGTGCGAGGTTGACCCGAGCCGTCAGCCAACCATGGCCGGATGGCCACTGGCTGAGGCCCTACTAGGTCGACGGATGAAGACTGACGAACGGAGCGCGCAGGCTGGGTCGCGCTCTCATTCTTGCCGCACCCTGGGCAAGGGGGCGACTGGACACGTGGTAAACGTTCCAGCTCGCCACCGCAGCAAGCGTGGAGTGACCTGCAGTGCGAGTTATTGACGAACGAGGAGCGCGCAGGCTGGGTCGCGCTCTCATTCTTGCCGCAAGTAAGACGGCTAACTACCGCTTACCCTGGGCAAGGAAGCGACTGGACACGTGGTAAACGTTCCAGCTCGCCACCTAAGACAAAGTAAGCGCTGCCACAAACCTCCTTGCAGTTGCTGTTCTCGCGTGTTCGACAGCTGAATCTATGTAAATGCGGACGACAACGCGCCCGTGGTTCCACTATAGGAACAGCGTGTCCTGGTGTCAAGCACATTGTGTCTGAGGTGTCTTGCCACTCTGGTTGGCCTGCTCGCTCCCGGCTATCCTAAGTACGTTATGCACCTGACTCGGATCGCTCTGTTGCTGTCACCGCTAATCGCCATTCACCTCATCGCGGCGTCCGCATGGGAAATGCGCGATCCTCGTCTACCCACTATTCACGAAGGGCACCCCACCCGGCACGCGGCGGTGACGAGCAGCCCGTACATCCAGACGCAGGTCGACTCCCAACGAGTGCTGGAGGCCGCCCGCTCGCATCAATCTCAGTTCGAGAGGCTGAGGCGCAGTCGCCTTTACCGGGGCGCGCGCGGCCCGGGACGGCGCTGCCACGAAATCATCGGCCGCTATTGTCTTCGGCACGGCGACGACGAAGGGGAACCGCAGCCTGAGTCCCCGGAAGTCGAGGAGGCCCGGGGCGAGCTAATTGCGCACCTCGACGGTGCCGCCCGCTCGCTACCGGGCGACGAGTGGATTGCCGGGCAACGAGTGAGATACCTGGCGGAGGCCGGCCGCCATCTTGAAGCGTTGCACGCAGCGCGCGACTGTCGTGCCGTCGCAGGCTGGTGGTGCACCGCGTTGCAGGGCTACGCCCTCCACTCTGCCGGCGAGTTCGAGTCGGCCGATTCGAGCTTCGCGGCCGTGTTGCCCGCCATGCCCGAAGAAGAGAGATGCCGGTGGACCGACATCAGCGATCTCCTTGGCGGTCGGCCCCGCCGGCACTACGATCGGCTGACCTGCGAGGAGCGAGCCGGCTTCGAGGCACGGTTCTGGTGGCTCGCCGACCCGCTCAAGATGCTCCCAGCGAATGACCGCCGCATCGAACACTTGGCCAGGCGAACGCTGGACCGCACCCAGTATCGGGCGAGCTCTCCGTTTGGGGAGCCGTGGGGGTCGGATCTGCGTGAGCTGCTGGTCCGCTACGGCTGGCCCGGCCGCTTCGAGCGGGTCAGCTCACCGGGACCGGAAGCATCCGAGACGAGATCGTGAGCTACAACCCGCAGGACAGCCGCCAGTTCGCGCCGAGCTTCGATTTCCTGCAGGAGGTCGATGTGATAAGGCAGGAAGACTGGCAGCTCGACACGGCGACGCCCAGGTCGGTCTACGCACCGGCCTACGCGTCGTCGTTCCAGGAGCTCGACCATCAGCTGGCGGTTTTCCCACGTGGCGACTCGGCCATCGTCGTCGCCGCCTATCAGCTTATCGCTGAGGAACCGATCGATGGCGGCACTTACGAGGCTGCTCTCATTCTCTCACGCGACCCCGCGTCCATCCCCGCCGTGGCCCGTAGCCGGGGCACCGCGAAGGGCGTGCTCGTCGTCGCTGTGGAAGCCACCCCTGTACTGCTCAGCCTAGAGATCCTGTCCGCTGCGGAA
>JBDHHM010000410.1:0-2529 GCA_039589355.1 Gemmatimonadota bacterium
CCGTCCTCGAAGGGCCGTACCTCGGTCAGACACCGCCCGGCCCGGAGGCCGTCCTCTTCGCCCCCGAGATCGTCTCGTCACATCGGTTCGAGCACGGTACCGTGGCTTTCTCTCCCGACGGCGGCGAAGCGTTCTGGGGCTCGGCTTACCCGATTACTACGACGGGATACGGAACAGGAATGTTGATGACATCCAGCCTTGAAGACGGCCGCTGGACTCCGCCGCACAAGGCCGCCTTCTCGGAACTCGGGCACGGCGACGACGTTCCGTTCTTCGCGCCCGCCTCATAGAAGGTGCCGGCAGGGCCGAGCGAATCTGGTACATGGACCGGACCGAGCACGGCTGGTCCGAGCCGCGTCCGATCGATGGCGGCCCCAATACGCAAGAGCTGCACTGGCTGTTCTCAGTGGCCGCCAACGGCAACCTCTACTTCGGCTCCGGCGCAGCCGGCGGCTACGGGATGGGCGACATCTACGTCTCGCGTTTCGTCGACGGCAGTTACGCGGCACCGGAGAACCTGGGCGACGTCGTCAACACGGAGCACAGCGAAGGCTCCCCGTACATCGCGCCGGATGAGAGCTACCTGATATTCCAGACAAGCGGACGGCCCGATGCGATCGGCGGACCCGACCTGTTCGTCGCCTTCAAGGACCCCGCCGGGACCTGGACGCAGCCCGTGAACATGGGTGAGCCGGTGAACTCCAGGTCGTCGGAGATCTGCCCGATGGTCTCGCCGGACGGCAAGTACTTCTTCTGGAACAGTTTCAGGAACGGAAACGCCGACAACTACTGGATCGACGCGAAGATCATCGCCGAGCTCAGAGCTGAAACCATCGAGTAGGGAGACGGACAGATTCCGATCCTCTTTCTGCAACCTTTTGATCATACACTGCATCTAAGAGTTGGTGACACCCCAGGGAACGCGTGTCCATGACCATACTTGCTTTCGCGCTCGCTATACAGGCAGCAGCACCACAGACCGAGGTGACGGGCCAGGCCGTGGCAGCGATGCTGACGCACGGGGACGGCCGCGTACCACCGCAGATCACCGCGACCTACGTGGACCGGGCACCCGATCTGGACGGGCAGCTGGACGATGCGGCGTGGCAGGGCGCCATGATCGTGTCTGACTTTACCCAGGTCGAACCGGGGGACGGGACTACGCCGAGCGAGCGCTCGGAGGTCTGCGTCGTCCATGACGGAAGCGCCCTCTACATCGGCGCACGGCTCTACGACAGCGACCCCGAAGCGATCGTCCGCCGTCTCGGTAGGCGCGACAGCTACACATCGAGTGACGAGTTCTGGGTCATCATCGACTCGTATCACGATCACCGCACGACATGCACGGCGACAATTCCTGGGAGCCGGTGTGGGCCGTGGCCACACGGGTAGACTCGTTGGGCTGGGTCGTGGAGATGCAGATCCCTTTCTCTCAGCTCCGTTTCTCGGGAGGCGAAGAGCAGGTGTGGGGGATCAACTTCGCGCGTAGCATATTCCGCAAGAACGAGAGGGTGCGCTGGAGCTGGGTGCCGAACACCGAGCAAGGCTACGCGTCGAATCTCGGGCACCTGGTCGGGCTGCAGGACATCCCGGCGCCGCGGCGGCTCGAACTGCTACCGTACACCGTCGGAACGGCCGACTACAAGGAGGGCGACCTGAAGTACGGCGTGACCAGCGGTCTCACTCTCGATGCCACGGTCAACCCCGATTTCGGTCAGGTCGAGGCGGACCCGGCGGTCGTCAACCTGACCGCGTACGAGACCTACTTCGAGGAGCGTCGCCCCTTCTTCGTCGAAGGGTCGGGGCGCCACAGCTCTTCTACTCGCGCCGCGTCGGCCGCAGCCCCACCCGCCCCGTGTTCGAGCCGGGTGGGTACGTCGACTACCCAAACGCCACCAAGATAATCGGCGCCGCCAAAGTGTCGGGGAAGACGGGTCGCTGGTCGATCGGCGTGATGGACGCGCTGACCTCCCGGGAATACGCGCAGGTCCTGAGTGAGGACGGCACCAGGAATACCGCCCAGGTCGAACCGCTGGCCAACTACGCGGTACTCAGCCTCAGGAGGGACTTTCGCGACGGCGCCAGCGGCGTCGGCCTGCTCGGCACGAGCGTGCTACGGAATCTGAACGACCCTGCCTTCAACTACTTGCGCTCTTCCGCTTTCTCGGGCGGAATCGACTTCTTCCACCGCTTCAGCGGCGACCGGTTCGTGGTGAACGGCTCGTTGTCAGCATCGCACATCCGGGGCGATCAGTTCGCAATCACGAGGGCGCAGCGCTCGTCGGCCCGTTACTACCAGCGGCCCGACCAGGACTACGTCTCGCTCGACACCACAGCGACGAGCATGTCGGGCTACGCCGCCTCGCTGCAGGCGGGCAAGGTGAGCGGCAACTGGACTTACGCGACGGACTTCTTCGCCTACTCGCCGGGATTCGAGATCAACGATGCCGGGTTCGAGAGCGTCGTCGACCGGATCTTCTGGGGGGTGCGTTTGCAGCGGCGCTGGCTGGATCCCGGAAAGGTGTTCCG
>JBDHHM010000411.1:0-2358 GCA_039589355.1 Gemmatimonadota bacterium
GGCTTGCCGACGACCTGCGCCCGCAGCGACTGGATCGTCTCCAGCGTCTCGGCCGAGTGGTGTCCCGTGATCACGATAGCCGGGACGTCGAGGAGCCTGGGGTCTTCGCGGAACTCGCGCAATACCTCGAGCCCGTCCTTCTCCGGGACCTCTATGTCGGTGAGCAGGAGATCGGGCGGCCGCTGACGCGCGAACTCCACCCCGCGCGCCCCACTGGCTACCTCGAGGCAGGCGAACCCCGCCCGCCTGAGACCTCGGGCCACGGCCATGCGAACGGTCGGATCGTCCTCGATCAACAGAACGACGCGCCGCCGCGGGCTAGAGATCAGCCGCGTAGCTTCGGCCACCAGCGCGTCCGCATCACCGACCATCCAGCCGTCGGCGCCGTAGGCTATGGCTTGATTCAGATCGCCGCCCGGGCCGGTCAGTAGCGCCGGGATGTCGACGCTGGCCGGCGCGCTCCTCAGCCGCTGCACGAACTCCAGGCCATGCATGTCTTCCAGCTCCAGGCCCGCCACGATGAGGTCTACGCTCTCGGCCCCTATCGTCTCCAGCGCGTCCGCGCCACGCGCCGCATCCAGCACCTCCCAGCCCTCATCCTCGAATTGCGCCCGCAACAGCCGCTTAAGGTCCGGATCCCGCTCCAGCAGCAGCGCCTTCTTCGGGCCTGCCGGAGCCGGCGGTGCCGCATCCTCCGCTCTCGGCTCACCGTAGGCGAGCCGCAGCCGAACGAAGAACCTCGAGCCGGCGCCCTCCTCGCTCTCCGCCCACAGGTCGCCGCCAAACTGCTCGACGATCGCCCGGCAGATGGCGAGCCCGAGCCCGGCCCCGCCGTGCGAGCGCGTCGCCGAACGTTCCAGCTGACGGAACTTCTCGAAGATCTCCTCCAATTGATCCGCCGGTATGCCCGGCCCCTCATCGGTGATCCGCAGCACCGCCTGCTCGCTCTGCTTCCACCAACTCAGGCGCACGCGACCGCCTTCCGGCGAGAACTTCACCGCGTTCGACAGCAGGTTGACGATCACCTGCTGCAGGCGATCGGCGTCGGCCACGACCAGCGTCTCGGGATCCGACTCCTCCAGTTCGATGATGACGCCCTGCTCCTGAGCGAACGCCTCCACCGCGTCGACCGCACGAGCGGCCGCCTCGTCCACCGCGATCGGCTCCAGCTTCGTCACGACGCGACCGCTCTCGATCCGCGAGAGCGAGGTTGCGCAACGCGATCTCGAGCAGGTCCTGTGTCCCCTCAGAGACGGCACCCGCCGCCCCCCGTGTCAGGAGGTTCAGCGACGTCTTGACCGAGGTCAGCGGTGTGCGCAGCTCGTGACTCACCACCGATACGAACTCGCTCTTGCTCGCCTCAGCCTCCGCCTCCGTCGTCACGTCGCGATAGACCACGATCTGCCCGAGCACCTCATCTTCCGCACCACGCACCGTGGCCACCGTTCGCTGGCAGACGAGCTTACGCGGGAATTCGAACTCGACCCTGTCGCGTAACGGCGCGCCCCCGCTCTGCAGCGCTGCGATCTGGGTCGTCAGCGCCTCGGGGTTCGCCAACGAGCGTGCCAGCACTCTATTGACCTGTTCCAGCGAGCCGCCGACGATCACTTCCTGCGGAAGGCCGAGCAGCTCGGCCAACGCCCGGTTGGCGTAGGCGACCCGATCATCGCTCACCATCAGAATCGCCCGCCGCGTCGCTCGCGTCGATCAGCGCTTCCAGCCGCGAGCGCTCCGACTGGACCCGCGCGTGCTCGCGCTCCAACGCCTCGCGCTGTGACTGGATTGTGGCCAGCAATCGCGAGTAGTACAGCGACGTAGCGATCTGGCGCCCCAGAAGCACGGCGAGCTCCAGATCCTCATCGCTGTAGATCGCCGACTCCTCCGCACCGAAATTGAGCGTCCCGATGACCTCGTCGCCGACCTTCAGCGGCACGATCAGCGCCGAAACGTTACGCTCACTCCCCACCCGAATCCCCTCGGTCCCTTTGAACGCGTCCACGCGGATCGCCTCGCCCGTCTGGATCGCCTGGCCGGTGAGCCCCTGGCCGATGGGAAAGGTGCCTTCCTGCTTGACGAATCCACCCATCGCCACGTCGTACAGCGTGTGCAGATGGTAGGTCTCGAAATCGTAGGAAACGAGGACGACGCTGGCGCGCCTGAACTGCAGGACCTGCCGGATCTTCAGGATCGCCGTCCGGAAGATCTCGTCCAGATCGAAGGTGGTGTTGATTAGGGAGGCCAGCTCGGCCACGACCTCGAGCCGCTCGGCCCAGAGGCTGTGGGATTCCTTCTCAGGGCTCATCCGACCGCGTCACCCTCCGCCCGTTCCGTGTAACGCTGCACGGCTCCTACCAGCCG
>JBDHHM010000412.1:0-4935 GCA_039589355.1 Gemmatimonadota bacterium
GAAGCCGCCCGCCAGGGTGCGGCGGCCGCCCTCATCATCCACGACACCGAGCCCGCCGCCTACGGCTGGGCCACCGTCGAGGGAAGCTGGTCCGGTCCGCAGCTCAACATGGTGGCCGAGGACAACAACATGGGCCGCGTAAAGGTCGAGGGCTGGCTGCAGCTCGAGGTCGCCAATGAAGTCTTCGCTATGGCGGGACTCGACCTCGACGAGCTCTCGCAGCAGGCGAAGCAGCGTGACTTCACACCGGTGCCCATGGGCGTCACCGCCTCCACGGCCATCCGCAATACTGTGGAGCGCTCGACGTCGTACAACGTGCTGGGGATCCTGCCGGGCAGCGAGCGGCCCGACGAGTACGTCATCTACATGGGGCACTGGGACCATCTCGGCATGAACACCGACCTCGAAGGCGACCAGATCTTCAACGGCGCAGCCGACAATGCCAGTGGAACGGCGGCCATCCTCGAGTTGGCCGAGGCGTTCGCGTCACTCGAGACGCGGCCGGCGCGCTCAATCGTCTTCTGGTGGACGACGGCAGAGGAGCAGGGGCTGCTGGGCTCCGCCTACTACGCGGCCAACCCGATCTACCCGTTGGAGAAGACCGTCGGCGCCATCAACATCGACGGCCTCAATATCTACGGCCCGATGAGCGACATCTACGTGATCGGGTATGGCAACTCGGAGCTCGACGAGTACCTGATCGAATTCGCGGATCGGCAGAACCGTGAGGTGAAGCCGGATGCGGAGGCCGAGAAAGGCTACTTCTACCGCTCCGACCACTTCCCGCTGGCCAAGATGGGCGTGCCGGCGCTCTACACCGACGTCGGCGACGACCACGTCGAGCACGGCGAAGAGTGGACACGCCAGCGCAAGGACGAGTGGACCGCCCGGCAGTATCACCAGCCGACCGACGAGTACAGCGAGGACTGGGACTTGACAGGCGCTGAGTTCAAGGCGATTCGCGATGCGATGATGGGAGGAACGGACTGACGGAGCGGTCGCACTACAAGAAATAAGCGACATTACCTTCGGGCGGGCCCTCGGGGCCCGCCCGTCCCTTATGTGCGCCGGGCATGGCGCGCAGCGCCGGGAACAGTGCCCTCCGCGGATGCGTCTACCCTGTACAGGGCTATGATCAGCCTATCTACTCTCCTCTTAGCCCCTTCCATCGGCACCCTCGCCGCAGCGTGGGATGGATGATTCCGGCGCTCCCCCGCCGGCCGCGGTGTGTGTGGTGCAATCACGCGAATAACGACTCTCCCGCAGGTGTATCTACTTATAGGAAAGCCGGTTGCACGGGAGAAACACCGACCGGCCGGCGAACGTCTAATTAAGTAGAGGTAGCGGCTGCTACTGCAATCGCAGCCTGGGCCACAACGAGGCCGTCGAGAACTTCCCGGTGGGCCATCGCATCGCATTCGACGGGGAGAGGGGACGGCTGTGGGTGGTCTGCGAGCGCTGCCGGCGCTGGAACCTGTCACCGCTGGACGAGCGCTGGGAGGCGATCGAGGAGTGCGAGCGCACGTATCGCGACACGCCTGAGAGTTTCTCCACCGACAACATCGGGCTGGCCCGGCTAGGCGGGGGTCTGGAGCTGGTGCGGATCGGGCGGCCGCAGCGCCGCGAGTTCGCCGCCTGGCGCTACGGCAGGCAGTTCCTGAGGCGCCGGATAAAGACGCTCACAGTATGGGGCGTGAAGCTGGGTGCGATGGTGGCTGCCGCGGCTTCCGGTGTGTTCGTCTTCCACCTCTTCGCCGAGCAACAGGAACGGATCGTCGCCCGGATCAGGTCGGAAGATGGGCGCAGGCTGTCCGTCCCGCTCAAGGACGCGAAGAAGGCGCGACTCATCCGGGCACCGCAACGGGATGACGGCTGGATGCTGAGCGTCCCTTACCGAGATCAGGAGCGGAACTGGGGCATCTTCGGCACCTGGGCGAAGGGTGAGCGCAAGATCACTGAGCTGGAGGGGCCGGTGGCGATTCGCGCTGCCGGACGCATCATGCCCAGCGTCAACTCGTTCGGCGGCTCGAACTCGCAAGTCCAGAACGCGGTGAGGCTGATCGAGGATGCCCGTGCGGGCCGAGCTGAGCGAGGTCGGCCGGATGGATGCGACGATTCGACTGGCGCTCGAGATGGCCGCCCACGAGGAGACGGAGCGTCGTGCCTTCGAGGGCGAGCTGGCCCAGTTGGAAGAAGCGTGGCGCGAGGCGGAGGAGGTCGCTGCCATCGCCGACCGGTTGCTCATCCCAGAGAGCGTCGAGACCTGGATCCGCAGACATCGGTGATCGGTAGTCAGTAGTCGGTAGTCAGTATCTGCCACTGGCTGCCAAACCCGGATGGTAAGCGGCCGATCACCGATCACTGATCACTGATAACTGGAATGTACAAGACCTGCATATACTGCAACCGCAACCTCGGCGATAACGAAGTCGTCGAGGACTTTCCGGTCGGCCGGCGCCTCGCCTTCGACCAGGAGAAGGGTCGGTTGTGGGTTATATGCGAGCATTGCCGGCGCTGGAACCTCTCACCGCTGGACGAGCGCTGGGAGGCGATCGAGGAGTGCGAGCGCCAGTTCTACGACACACCGAAGAGCTTCTCTACCGACAATATCGGGCTGGCCCACGTCTCTGAAAGAATGCAGCTCGTTCGCATCGGCAGGCCGCAGCGCCGCGAATTCGCCGCCTGGCGCTACGGGCGCGAGTTCTGGCGGCGCCGCGTGCGTAGCGTCGTTTCCACAGCGGTCCAGGTGGCCATCGGAATCGGGACCGTGATCGCGGGCGCCAACCTGCTGCCGCTCATCTTCGGCATACGGGCCAGCCGCGTCGTGGCACGCGTCCGGGATGAAGAGGGCGGGCACCTGTTCCTGACTCCCGTCGAGGTCAGGCGGCTCAAGCTGTTCCGTGCCAACGCTGAAGATGGTTGGGCCCTGAGTGTCCATTACCGCCCGGAGCAGAGACGGTTTCTGCTGTGGTCGGTTCGGCGGGACCGACTCGCAGGTCAAAAAAGCCGTGACGATGATCGAGGAGGCGCGCGCGCCCGAACGTCTCTTCGCCACCGTCGCCGCGGAGCCCGGCGCGCTCGTGCCCGACCGCGTCTTCGACCGAGACGCCACGGAGTTCAAGAACCTCGACGCCGACGTGCGGCTCGCCCTGGAGATGGCGGCGCACGAGGAGAGCGAGCGTCGCGCCCTGGAAGGCGAGCTGGCGCTCCTCGAGGAAGCGTGGCGCGAGGCGGAGGAGATCGCATCGATCGCCGACCGATTGCTGATCCCGGAGCGAGTCGAGGAGATCATCCGCAACTGGAAACGGCAACTCGGCGCCGAGTCACGCCGCTGATGTACAAGACCTGCATCTACTGCAACCGCGATCTCGGCGATAACGAAGTCGTCGAGAAGTTCCCCGTCGGGCGCCGGCTAGCCTTCGACGGCGAACGGGGGCGGTTGTGGGTCGTCTGCGAGCGCTGCCGGCGCTGGAACCTGTCACCGCTGGACGAGCGCTGGGAGGCGATCGAGGACTGCGAGCGCGAGTTCCGCCGCACTCGCCTCCGCTACTCGACCGACAACATTGGGCTCGCCCGGCTCAGGGAAGGGTTGGAGTTGGTGCGAGTCGGCCGGCCGCTGCGCCCCGAGTTCGCCGCCTGGCGCTACGGCAGGGAGTTCGTCAGGCGGCGCGTCCGCAACATTCTCAAGTCCACGGCGGCGGGCGTCGGCTACACTCTGACATCGTTCTTCGGGCTGTTCTTCTTCTTCTTGAGCGACGAGAACTCGAAGGTGATCGCGCGCGTTCGCGACGAGGAAGGCAAGCGCCTGCGAATCGTCCGCAAGGACCTGAAGGAGCTGCAGATCGAGCCGAGCGATGCTCCCGATGGTTGGTCGCTCACGGTTCCCAACCGACCGCACGAGCGCATCTGGTTGTTCGGCAGGCGTGGCCGCGGCGCGCGTCAATTGGTGCGGCTCGAGGGTGGTACCGCGATCCGGGCGGCGGGCCATGTCCTCCCCTGGCTCAACCCGTTCGGCGCTACGGAATGGGATGTGAAGGACGCCGTGAGGCTGATCGAGGAGCTCGGCGACCCGGCGAGCGTATTCACCGCGGCACCCGCTTGGCGCGAGGCGGAAGAGATCGCGGCCATCGCCGACACTCTCCTCATCCCGAAAGATGTGGATGAGTGGATGGCCGAGCTCCGCAAATCGCCTTAGGTTCAGGCGATGTTCAAGACCTGCATCTACTGCAACCGCAACCTCGGCTCCAACGAGATCGTCGAGAATTTTCCCGTCGGCCGCCGCCTCGCCTTCGACCAGGAGAAGGGCCGCTTGTGGGTGGTCTGCGACTACTGCCGGCGCTGGAACCTGAGCCCGCTGGACGAGCGCTGGGAGGCAATCGAGGAGTGCGAGCGCCAGTTCTACGACACGTCCCAGAGCTTCTCCACCGACAACATCGGGCTCGCCAGGCTGCCCGAGGGGCTGGAGTTGGTCCGCATCGGCAGGCCGCAGCGTCCCGAGTTCGCCGCTTGGCGCTACGGCCGCGAGTTCATCCGCCGCCGCATCCGCCAGATGATCGTGACAGGCGCGCAGGTCGCGGTCACGGTGGCGGCGGCGGCGGCGGGAATGGACATCATCTGGTTCTTCATTTTCGGCGGCAAGAGGAAGTCCGCGATGAGGACGGAAAACGCCTGTCCGTCGTTCAGAAGGACTTATCTCGCGTGCAGCTCACCGCCTCCGATGCCGAGGATGGCTGGTCGCTCATCGTGCCCTACCGCCCGATCGAGAAGGCCGGTTTGTTCTCGACGCACGGCAAAGGCAAGCGTGAGGAGACGGTACTCACTGGGCCCACCGCGATTCGCGCCGCCGGTCACATCCTTCCCAAGCTCAACTCGTGGGGCGGCACCGACTCGCAGGTACGCGATGCGGTCGCGCGCATCGAGGATGCCCGTGCCCCG
>JBDHHM010000413.1:0-2018 GCA_039589355.1 Gemmatimonadota bacterium
ATACTTTTGCGGAGAAAGTATTGTCCGCTATGCGACATGGCTTCGGTGGGCATGTTGAGCCGCCGGGCGGCGGACGGTAGCCGGTGTGTCGGTGGCCGGTGGCCGGTGTGTCGGTGGCCGGTGACTTCCCGATTCGGACTTCCGAGTTGGAAAATACCGGCTACCGGCTACCGGCTACCGGCCACTAGAACTCAGACACGAGAACGATGAACGATACGCAAACCAATTCCGCCAGACCGGCAGGACCCTGCGCGATAGTAATCTTCGGCGCCGCAGGCGACCTGACGCGCCGGAAGCTCATACCCGCGCTCTTCAACCTGGCCGAGGCCGGGCTGCTGCCAGACGAGTTCGCCGTCGTCGGGTTCGCGCGCCGGCTAGATGACGAGGAGTTGCGCCGGCAGTTGCGGGATGAGGCTCGGCGTGGTCGGCGACCTCAGCGACCCGGAAGCCTACGTGCGGCTCAAGGAGACGCTGGCGAAGGTCGACGAGGAACGGGGGACCGGCGGCAACTACCTGTATTATCTGTCGACGCCGCCCAGCTTCTTCTCCGAGATCCCGCGGCGTCTGAACGAGGCCGGCCTCGCGCGCGAGCAGGACGACCGGTGGCGGCGCGTCGTCGTCGAGAAGCCGTTCGGCCACGATCTCGAGTCGGCGCGCTCGCTCAACCGCGAGCTGCTGAAACGGTCCAGAATATCCTGGTCTTCCGCTTCGCCAACGCGATCTTCGAGCCGATCTGGAACCGCCGCTACGTCGACCATGTGCAGATCACCGTGGCCGAGCAGGTCGACGTCGGGACGCGCGGCGGCTACTACGACCACGCCGGCGCGCTCCGCGACATGGTGCCCAATCACCTGTTCCAGCTTCTGGCGCTCATCGCCATGGAACCGCCGGTCTCACTCGAGGCCGACGCGGTCCGCAACGAGAAGGGCAAGATCTTCCACGCCGTGAACCCCATCGAGCCCGATGAAGTCCTGGCAGAGGCGGTCCGTGGTCAGTACGGTGAGGGTACGATGCCGGACGGCGAGCGGGTGATCGCCTATCGCTCGGCGGAGAGAGTCGCGCCCGACTCATCGACCGAGACCTATGTGGCGCTCAAGCTCATGATCGACAACTGGCGCTGGGCGGGTGTGCCCTTCTACCTGCGGACCGGAAAGAGCCTGCCGCAGCGCGTTACCGAGATCGCCATCCAGTTCAAGAGCGTGCCACTGGTGCTGTTCGCGAAGACGCCGGTCGATGAGCTGCAGCCTAACGTTCTGGTTCTGAGGATCCAGCCGGACGAGGGGATCTCGCTCTCCTTCAGCGCCAAGGTTCCCGGTCCGCTGATGCGGATTGGCGGCGTCGATATGGATTTCGGCAACGTCAATTACTTCGACGCGACGCCGGCGACCGGCTACGAGACGCTCTTATACGACTGCATGAACGGCGACGCCAACCTCTTCCAGCGTGGCGACAACGCCGAGGCCGCCTGGAACGTGGTGAAACCGATCCTCGATGTCTGGAGTGCGCTGCCGCCTCGCGAGTTCCCCAATTACGCCGCCGGCAGCTGGGGACCCGAGTCGGCCGGCGAGCTCTTGCGCCGCGACGGTCGCCGCTGGAGGAAGCTCTGATGAAGATACTCGCCGGTGACATCGGCGGCACCAACGCCAGGCTGACCGTCTACGACGTCGAGCTGACTCGTTACGAGACGCTCATCGCCGAAACGTTCCCCAGCCGCGAGTACGCAACGCTCGAGGAGATCGTCGCAGGGTTCATGGGCAGCCACGGCATCGAGTGCCAGCGGCGTGCCCGGCCCGGTCAAGGACGGCCGGGCGCAGACGACGAACCTGCCGTGGCTGGTCGAGACCTCGGGGCTGGCCGGCGCCGCCCAGGTTGAGGCCCTCGCGGTGATCAACGACCTGAAAGCACAGGCCTACGGCATCGCCGTGCTCGGGCCGGAAGACTTCGAGGTGCTCAACCCGGGCAGCGAAACGGCCAGCGGCAACGCGGCCCTCATCGCGGCGGGGACCGGCCTCGGTCAG
>JBDHHM010000414.1:0-2112 GCA_039589355.1 Gemmatimonadota bacterium
GACGGGCTATGGCCCCGGCGACTCGATCTGGGTCTTCGATTACGGGAATCGGCGATTCACGGTGCTGACCGGCGATGGGGAGGTGGCCAGGACGCTGACCCTCGACCCGACGCTTGCCAACGTGAGCGCCGTAGGCCGATTGGCGGACGGCTCGTTCGTCGTGCGGGAGTTCTGGTCGGCGGGCAATGACGCCGCTGCGATCCAGTTGGGGCTGGGCCGCGATCCGGCGGCGGTGGCGCGTTACGCGCCGGACGGTGCGCGGATGGATACGATCGGGCTGTTTCTCGGCCGCGAGGTCTACATCTTCACCGAGGACGGGCGTGGCGTGATGAGCACACCGCTGCTCGCGCACGGCACCAGCGCCGCGGTCCACGCCAACTATGTCGGACGGCACGCTGCATCGGATTGTCCGCCTGGCCGATGTCGACCTGCGGGTCACGCGCGACGACATCGAGCGGGCGGTGGAGGAACGGCTGGCGAGCGTGCCGGCGGAACGGCGTACGAGGATGAGGGCGCAACTAGACGCGATGGACGTCCCGGCGACGCGACCCGCCTACGGCCGCCTGCTGGTCGATTCGGAGGGTGCCCTCTGGGTCGGCGACTACGCGCCCTACCCGGAGGACCCGGTTCTGTGGCGTGTCTTCGACGCGGGCGGTCGCCTCGTCACCGCGCTGGACGTGCCGGAGCGTTTTCGTGTCTTCGATATCGGCGCCGACTGGATTCTCGGTGTGTGGCGCGACGACTTCGATGTCGAACGCGTTCGCTTATACCGCTTGAGGAAAGATGGCTGAATTCAAACCTGCTCCGGTCAAGCCGGCCGTACCGTTCGATGTGTTCCAGAAGGTCGACGTTCGGGTGGGCTCGATCGCGGCGGTCGATGACATCCCCAGCTCGAGCAAGCTGCTGAAGCTGACCGTGGATTTCGGCGACCACCGGCGGACGATCGTCGCGGGGCTGAAGAAGGAGCAACCCGACCCGCAGGCGCTTGTCGGACTGCAGGCGCTCTTCGTGGTCAACCTGGAGCCGAGGAAGATGGCCGGCGAGCTGTCCGAGGGAATGCTATTCGATGTCGGGTATCCCGATGGCATCCGGCCGGTGTTCGCGGTCCCCGAGGCCCCGGTCCCGAACGGGGCGCGGGCAGGTTAGCGGGCCTGCAGCCCTAGCCGCATCCACATGAGCGCGATGATCGTCTTGGCGTCCTGCTGCCGGCCGTCGAGAAAGGCATCCCACAGCTCGGCGGGGCTCATTTCGATCACCTTGATGTCCTCGTCGCCGACCCCGAGCCCCTCCGCGGTCTTCGGTTCTCCGCTTACCTCCCCATAATAAAGGAGGACGCGCTCCGACGCTCCGACGTGCCGCCGGGCGACATGTAGAAGGTGGCGATCGGCTCCAGCTTCTCGACCTCGTACCCCGTTTCCTCGCGGACCTCACGAATGATGCAGGCCTCGGGCGTCTCGCCCTCGCGCAGGCCGCCGGCCACGATCTCGTCCGTCCAACCCGGGCCCTTTTCAATCGTCGGGTAGCGGAACTGGTTCACTAGCACGAGGCGGTCCGTATCGCGGTTCAGGAGGGCGGCGGCGACCGAGTCGCCGCGCTCGAAGCACAGTTGGCGGAGCGGCGTGCTCCAGCTCCCGTCGTGCTTGCGATGCTCGATGATCGCTTCCTCGACCTTGAATACGTCGTCGAGGACCCACCGCTTCTCCAGCACCCTCACTCTGTCCATTCGCTTGAGAATACGTCGTCGAGGACCCACCGCTTCTCCAGCACCCTCACTCTGTCCATTCGCTTGACCTCTAGATCCCAGTGACGCGCTCGGCACCGACCGTGGTCCGAACCGGAAGAGAATGGGTGGAACGGGGTTCCGCAACGGGTTAGAGCCGCCTCCCCACAGGAGTCCGGCAGTGGCAGGCTGCCCCAATTCGACGCGGGAGTGCTCGGCGGGAGCCGTTTCCCGGGTGCACAGGCCCGCGGGCCGTGGTTGCGGCGGCGGGCACCGGCTCTGGAGACGGGCGTGGCCGGGGCACTCACGGGTTGCGGAACACCCTTTGCGTAGTGAGCGGTACAGTTGTAGACTCTCTGTCCACCATAGCTGGAAGCGCGCCGCTCAGGCGC
>JBDHHM010000415.1:0-2988 GCA_039589355.1 Gemmatimonadota bacterium
CTACCGCATGTCGACCGGCTGGGCGCGGGACCAGCGGGTCTACTTCGCCGCCAGCTTCTCGCGACCGTTCCGAGATCACTGGCTCGAGAGCGAGTGGACAGGCTCGCCGTCGCGAAACTCGCTTCAGGGGACTCACGTCAAGGGCTGCTTCCAGTTCATCGGCGGCTCAGCCCAACCCCTAGCGGTGAAGGTCGCCATCTCGCCGGTGAGTATCGAGGGCGCGAAGCGGAACCTGCGTCAGGAAGCCTCAGGCTGGAACTTCGACGAGGTTCGCCGCAAGGCCCTGGAGACCTGGAACAGTGCGCTCGGCTGCGCCCGGGTCACGACGGCGAATCGCGACGAGAAGGTGCTGTTCTATACGGCGGCGCTCTACCACGCGTTCCTGGCCCCGCAGCTGTTCTGCGATGTGGACGGCGCCTACCGCGGGCCCGACGGCGAGGCGCACCGCGCCGGCGGCTTCCAGACCTACACGGTCTACTCGCTGTGGGACACGTTCCGGGCCGAGCACCCGCTGCTAACGCTGCTGCAGCCCGAGCGGGTGGACGATCTGATACAGTCGATGATGGCGTTCTATAGAGAGGGTGGCCTGCTGCCGGTCTGGTCGCTGGCCGGAGTCGAGACGAACACGATGATCGGCTATCACTCAGCACCGGTCATCCTCGACGCCTGGTCGAAGGGCCTTACGAGCCTGGATCCGCGGGAGGCGCTGGAAGCGATGATCGAGAGCGCCACACAGGACGCCGACGGCCTGCGCTTCTACAAGTGGCCGGCGCCGATCTCGCTCGAGGAGGCACGCGCACGGGACGTCGAGTCGAACCTGCAGCGCGTCGCGTCTATCGAGAGACGGCATGTCCAGTCGATGGGGACGGTGGTAAACGGCTACGATCGCACGCTCACCGGCAACACGATGCGATACCACTCGCCCGTACCGGCGGCCCGCTCGGCGCTCATCTCCCGCACGGAAGCAGAGCCGCAGCCCATCGAGTGGGAGACCGCAGCCGTTCCCGGGTTCACCCAGTCGAAACTGAGCTTCCTCTGGCTCGCCGGGATGGACGCCGGTGACGACGGCCGCCGCTTCGATCTGTACGTGAACGGCGAGCGGTGGTTCAGGTTCAACGGACCCAAGGTGCGCGACCGAAGCTTCACCGCCAGAGGACCGGGTGGTGCGACGCTCACCTTCCGGGCGACCCATATCGATCAATACAACGATCTCTTCGGCTTCATGTCCCTGACCGTCCCGGTCTCGGCGGTGCAGGAGGGGGAACGATTGCAGCTCAGGCTGCAGGGTGAGACGGCGGGCACCCGCGACTGGATCATGACCTTCGAGCACCCGATCGAGATCCCGGTGTTGCCGGTGGACCGGACGACCTCGACGGCGGTATCGGTCGACCGCGTAGACGGCCCTACACTAGAGACCGAGCTGCAGCTGCGACCCGTGCGACCGTATCGCTATATCCCGGCGGACTGGGAGCCCGAGTCGGTCTCGAAGACGCTGGAATACGCATACGACGACTGGTGCATAGCGCAGATGGCAGAAGCGCTGGGCGACGAGTACGACGCCGAGCTGTTCTACGAGCGGGCGACGTACTACGGGAGCCTCTTCGACCGCTGGGCAGGGTTCGTGCGTGGCCGGCTGGCCGACGGCGAGTGGAAGGAGCCCTTCTCACCCACGGCGGCATCGCACCGTCAGGACGAGTACACCGAAGGCAACTCCTGGCAGTACTCCTGGTACGTGCCCCACGATGTGCGCGGCTTGATCGAGTTGATGGGCGGCCGCGAGGCTTTCATCGCGAAGCTGGACGAGCTATTCGAGACTTCTTCGGACATGGAGGGAACGGCACCGCCCGACATCAGCGGCATGATCGGCCAGTACGCCCACGGCAATGAACCGAGCCACCACATAGCCTACCTCTATTCCTACGCCGGCGCGCCCTGGAAAACGCAGGAGCGCGTACGCCAGATCACCGAGACGCTATACGGCAAATGTCCGCCTGGTACATCCTGAGCGCCATGGGCTTCTACCCGGTGAACCCCGCGGACGGCATCTACGTCATCGGAGCGCCGCATTACGAGCGTGTCGCGATAGACCTGGGAGACGGCAGGGAGTTCAGCATAGAAGCGCCGGGCGTTTCGGCGGGGGACACGTACATCCAGTCAGCCACGCTCAATGGCCAGCCCCTCGACCGCTGCTACATCACACACGAGGAGATCGTCGCCGGCGGCACGCTCGCCTTCACCATGGGTGCGGCGCCCAACAGGGACTGGGCGACCGGCGAGTCGGCCGCCCCGCCATCCATGACGCCGGCCTAGGGAGGCGCAAGCGCTCGCACGGAGGGATGATGGTCTCACGCAGGGAAATGCTACGCACGACAGGCTTCGCCGTCGCCGGGCTCGCCGCCGGGGCCTACCGGTCCGAGGCCGGCACCGTCGCGCCACGAGACCTTCAGGACTTCGTCACGCAGCGGCCGCCGCTCGACGAACGGAACTTCGTCAGTGAGGCCGTCGAGGAGACGACCGCGACGATCGTGCGTCGCATAGCCGTCCCCGAGCTCGCCTGGATGTTCGAGAACTGCTACCCCAACACCCTCGACACTACAGTGCAGCACCGGGAGATCGACGGCCGGCCCGACACGTTCGTAATCACAGGCGACATCCACGCCATGTGGCTGCGCGACTCCACCGCGCAGGTCTGGCCGTACCTGCCGCTGGCCGCGGCGGCTGGGAGGAAGACCTCACCGACATGAAGCCGGAGCTGCACGAGCGGAAGTGGGAGATCGATTCGCTCTGCTACGCCGTCCGCCTCGCACACGGCTACTGGAAGACGACGGGTGACGTGTCCGTCCTCGGCGCCGACTGGCAGGACGCGGCCCGGCTGATCGTCAAGACGTTCAAGGAGCAACAGCGGAAGGAGGGGCCCGGGCCCTACAAGTTTCAACGTGTCACCGCGGTCTTCTACGACACGGTGCCGCTGGGCGGCTACGGCAACCC
>JBDHHM010000416.1:0-2068 GCA_039589355.1 Gemmatimonadota bacterium
GCAAGGGTGAGATCGACGGCCGCGTGGATATCTACGGCGTGGGCTGTGTTGGCTATTGGCTGCTCACAGGCCAGCGCGTCTTTGAAGGCGACACCCCGCTGGCCACGGTGCTGGCCCACGTGCAGGAGAAGCCAGTGCCGCCGTCACAGCGCACCGAGCTGGAAATTCCCGATTCGCTCGAGCGGGTCATCATTTCCTGTCTGGAGAAAGATCCGGCCGGTCGTCCCCAGAACGCTGCAGACCTCGAGGCTCAGCTCGGAGGGAGCGATCTGGATGGTCGCTGGACCGCGGGGCGAGCGAAGGAGTGGTGGTCGCTCCACATGCCGGAGTCGGAGTTCGCCGCGATGGAGGCTGACGCCGCCGACCTTGCGGAGGCTTCGCTGCTGACCGTAGAGCGCCAATCTGACGCCTAGCCCGTATCCCGGGCTCCCTAGTGCAAAGAATCTCTAAGGCTGGTGGCTCTCGCCCTCAGCCGTCAGGTATTCCAGCAGGAGGTTGGACATCACCCGCATGCCGACGGGCACCGATCCGTCGTCGGCCATGAAGTTGGGGGTGTGGTTCCAGCCCGAGGACGTTCCCGGCTTGGACGATGTTGGCGAAGTAGGCGAAATCCTCGGCGGCCATCAAGGGCTCCATCACGTGAACGTTCTCGCTGCCCAAGACGCGCGACATGGTGACGGCAGCGCGCTCGGCCAGATCGGCGTCGTTGATGGTCGGTGGCGCGCCGCGCGAGTAGGTGAACTCGTAGGTGCCGCCGCCGGCCTGGGTGATACCGGCGAGGATTTCGCCCATACGGCGCTCGATGGCGTCGCGCACGTCGGGGTTGTACGCGCGGACGGTACCCTCCATGTAGACCTCGGCGGGTATGATGTTGAAGCGCTCGCCGCTTCTGAAGATGCCGACCGACAAGACGCTGGGTTCGAGCGGCGAAAGGTTGCGGGAGCGGATCGTCTGGAACGCGGTCACCGCCTGCGACGCCATGACGATAGGGTCGATGCTGAGATGAGGCGCCGCGCCGTGCGCTTGCTGGCCGCGAATCGTGATGGCGAAGTGATCGGACGAAGCGTAGATCGGGCCCGAGGTGTAACCGACTTCGCCGACCTCGAGGCTGGGATTGGTGTGCAGCGCGAAAATCGCCGAGGGCCGCGGGTTCTCGAGCACGCCTTCCTCGACCATGAGCGGTGCACCGCCGTCCTCACCGGGCGGCGGCCCTTCCTCGGCGGGCTGGAAGATGAATTTGACGGTCCCCGGCAACTCATCGCGCATTGAGGCGAGTACCGAGGCGACGCCGAGTTGCACCGCGGTGTGGACGTCGTGGCCGCAGGCATGGCTCACGCCGACGTCCATCCCCAGATAGGTGGTGCGCACGGTCGACTTGAAGGAGTATGGCGTATCCTCGGTCACCGGCAGGGCGTCCATGTCGGCGCGTATGGCAACAACCGGTCCCGGCCTGGCGCCTTCGAGGATGCCCACGACGCCGGTGTGTGCGACGCTCGAGGTGGGCGGCCACTAGCCGCGCCGTCTCGAACTCCCGGTTGCCGAGCTCCGGGTACTGGTGGAAGTGGTGGCGTAGCTCGATGATCTCGGCGGCATAGCGCTCGACCGCCGCGTCCACCATCGCGTCCTGGGCGGCGGCGAGCGCGGGAAGCGCGAGACCGAGTGTAGCGCAGAGCGCGGCGAGTCGTCGCACGGGATCCTCCTGTTAGAGCTTCTGTTTTGAACGTGATAAGGTTAGCGCGAAGCCACTTTGCCGCAATGCCGTGGTTGTGATTGAATCGCCTGGCAGCGGGCGACCCAAGTCGCTAGTTTGCTCGGACTTTTCGCCATCCCCATCCCCATCGCCATCCCCATCGACGCCTGAGGCGGCCGATGGCGACGGAGATGGAGAGTGAAGGACGGTCCAGATAGGAGGGGCCCGATGAGTACGACGAGAAGGGAGTTCCTGCAGGTGACGGCGGCGGCCGGCGGCGCCCTCGGCCTCGGGATGCTGGGTGACGCGCATGCGCAGGAACGGCAGGTGCCGCAGGCGGAGAAATCGCTGCGCATCCTCATACTCGGCGGAACCGGC
>JBDHHM010000417.1:0-2394 GCA_039589355.1 Gemmatimonadota bacterium
TACTGGGGGGAGACGAGGGCGACGATCGTCGGCGTCGTGGCCAGCACACTTCACCTGGGTCAGCCTGACCTGGCCACCCCGATCCTGTATCTGCCGCTGGCCCAGCGCGCTCCACTGTGGTCTTCCGATCAGGTCGGCTGGGCGCTCCGCCATACCTTCATCATCCGCACGGAAAGGGACCCGTCGCTGGTCACCGAGGACCTCCGCGAGGCGATCTGGGCGGTGGACCCCGAGCTGCCGCTGGCCTCCGCCCGCACGCTCACCGACCACCGGGCCGAGCTCTTCGCCCAGCCCCGCTCGTTCCTGTTTATCCTCTCGAGCTTCGCAGCCCTGACCCTGCTGCTGGCCGCCGCGGGAACGGTCGGGCTATTGGCTCGGGCTATTGGCACGGCGTGTCCAGCAGCGCACGCATGAGATCGGTGTCAGGCGCGCGCTGGGCGCGACGAGCCGATCGGTCGCACTGCGCGTGATCCGTGACGGCGCGGTCATAGCTGCCCTCGGGATCGCCGCTGGGGCGGCGATCTCCTTCGCCGTGGGGAAGATCCTGGCGTCACGCGTCGTCGGTGTGGAAGGGTCGCCCCCCGGCCTACTGGTGGGAGTCGCCGCGCTATTGCTCGTAACCGCCGTCGCAGCCTCCTGGCTCCCCGCCTGGCGGGCCAGCCACGTGGATCCTGTGGAGGCGCTTCGAGTCGCCCCCGCGCAGCGACAGCGCGATCGGCAGCGCGGCCAAACCTTTACGTCTGGAAGATCTCGTGCTACTCTCCGGCCCCGAGCACCCGGCCGCCGGGCCACCTGCGATCCTGATCCGGAGGAGTGATGCCGTCGGAACCGATCTTCGCCGACCTCATCGGAGTGATGGCCGTCATCACCATGATCCCGGTCTTCTTCGTCTGGCTGGAGAAGAAGACGCAGTGGAAGATCTTCGACATCCTGCCGGCCATCATCTGGATCTGATCTATACTACGTTCCGCTCGTTCGCGGTGCCGATGTTCATCGTCCTCATGCTGCTGGACATCAACATCCGCGAGGTGATCAAGGTCGCCTGGCGTGGGGCCGGCGTGATGGTCCTGGGCTCGTTCGGGATCGTCATCGGTGCGGCGATCTCGTTCTACATCTTCAAGGAGGGCCTGCCGGAGAATACCTGGCGCGGCTACGGCGCGCTGGCGGGCAGCTGGATCGGCGGGACGGGCAACCTGGCAGCCGTCGCCGAGAGCCTCGAGACGCCCGGCGAGATGGTCGGTATGGTCGTCCTCGTGGACAACTTCGTCTATGTCGTCTACTTCCCGATCATCCTGACCTGCAAGCGCTGGGCGGAACAGTTCAACCGCTTCACCCGCGTCTCGCAGAAGGACATCGATCACGTCGTCGAGGCATCGGCGGACGTAGCGAAGAAGAGCCAGGAGGTACACAAGAAGAGCCAGGAGGTACACTTCAAGGATATTCTGACCCTCGTGGGCTTCGCGTTCACCGCGATGCTCCTCGCCAACCGGCTGGCCGGGTTCCTACCCGAGGTGCAGCCGGTACTCACCCAGGGCACCTGGGCCATCCTGCTGGTTACCACGCTGGGGATCGCGCTCTCGGGCACGCGGCTCAGCAAGGTGCCGGGCACCATGCCCGTCGCCATGACGCTCACCTACATCTATATGACGATGATGGGCGCGCAGGCGGACCTGACCAAGATCGGCGGTGCGCAGTTCTTCCTCATCGCCGGGTTCGTCTGTATCACCGTGCACTTCGTCTTCATCATCCTGGGCTGGGTGGTGCGGCCTCGGCGCCGGTGGCCGCCGCCGTCCATCGCGAGGAACTGGTGCCGGTCTCCATCATGTTGGCCCTCATCGGCTACGGCCTCGGCAACTACCTGGGAGTACTGACCGCCTACCTGTGCCACCTGATGCTGTAACGGCCGCCGAATGTAGCCGTTCTCGCTGACTGTTGCGCATTTCCCGTCTTCTTGCCTTCTTTTTAGACGTTGCCCTCTCCCCGCAGGCGACCGGGGAGTAGAAATGAGAAAGCTCGTCAAGGGATTGTTTGGCTTGGTCGGCTCGGCGATCGGCTGGAACATCGCCGCCCCGGCGGGTGGGGTGGCCTCTGCCGTCGCGGCCATCATCGGCCTCGCGATCGGTATCTACTTAGCGAACCGCCTCTTCCTGACCGTCTACGGCTGACACTCCGCCACGGAGGAAAACGACGATGGCCGACTCGCCGTATGGCCCCGAACGCGGGCCTGGATATCAGCAGCCGCCCCCGCCCCCTTATCCGCCGCCTCGTGAAGGCATCCCCACCGCCGCCAAGATCCTTATCGGTTGCGGTGTGGCGCTGTTCGTCGTCGTGGTCGCGGTCGCGGTCTTCCTGTTCTTCGCCGGCCGCTTCGTCTCGGAACAGATCGGCGGCTTC
>JBDHHM010000418.1:0-2031 GCA_039589355.1 Gemmatimonadota bacterium
GCCACGAAGCGCGACTCGAAGCGACCGGAAGCGTTCTGGATGAAGCGCGGCTGCTGCTCGTCGGGGATACCCTGCCACGGCACCCAACCGAGCAGCGCCAGCAGCTGGCAGCCGTTACAGATCCCGAGGCTGAACGTGTCCGGCCGCTCGTAGAATTCCTGGAACTGCTGCCAGAGGCCCTCGTTGAACCGAATGACGCCGGCCCAGCCCTTCGCCGAATCGAGGACGTCGGCGTAACTGAAACCACCGACGCCGACGACGCCGCGGAAGCGCCGCAGGTCGACGCGACCGGCCAGCAGATCCGACATCACCACGTCCCAAGGCTCGAAGCCCGCCGCGTAGAAGGCCGACGTCATCTCGCGGTCGCCGTTGCTCCCCTCCTCGCGCAGGATGGCGACGGGAATCTTGTCCTTGCTCTCCAGGATCGCCGCCGGCGTGGGCTGTGGGTTGAACGGAACGGTGAACTTCGGACCCGCCCGCTTGCGGAGACCCGACCGCTCCTGCTCCACGCACTCCGGGTTCGCCTGCAACCGGTCGAGCTGGAAGCTCGTCTCCTCCCAAACGTCCCGGAGGTCACGAACGTCGTCGCTCAGAACTTCACGGTCGTTGTAGCGCACTACCACGGCTGCGTCGGCGCGCGTCGTTCCGATCGCCACACACGGGACATCCGCCCGCCCTCGAGTTCGACCGCTACGCCGCAGTTGCCGGCGAACGCCATCTCGAGGAGCGTGGCGATCAGGCCACCATCGCTGCGATCGTGCCCGGCGAAGATCTTCTCGCCCGCGATCAGTTCCTGTACGGCGTTGAAGGCGCGCTTCAGCATGCCGACGTCTTCCACATCCGGCGACACATCCCCGATCTGCCCGTAGACGTGGGCCAGTGACGAACCACCCAGCCGGTGCACCCCGCCGCCGAGGTCGACGTACAACAGACGTCCTTCCCCGGGCAGCTTGAGATCGGGCGTTACCGTCTTCGTGACGTCGGGGCAGGTGACATAGGCCGAGACGACCAGCTCGCCCGGCGACGCGTCCGGCGCATGGGCGGCCATCGAGATGCTGTCCTTGCCACCGTCCACCGCGATGCCGAGCTCCGTCATCATGTCGCTCATCGCAGCCGCGGCATCGTGTAGCGCGGCACCTTCACCCGGCAGCTTCGCCGCCCACATCCAGTTGCCCGAGCAGCGAACGTCTTCCAGCGCGCTTACCTGCGCCCAGACGAGGTTAGTCAGCGCCTCGCCGACACTCAGCCGCGCCATCGCCGCCACGTCCAGGAAGCCCTTGATCGGCTGCTCGCCGATGGCGGTGGCGCCGCCGGTCGTGCCGAGGTGGCTCTGCGCGATGACAGCGACGTCGGCGACCGTCACCTGGAGTGGCCCGGCGCACTGCTGCCGCCCGATTAGGCCTGTAACGCTCCGGTCGACCTTAGTGGTGAGGAAGCGCTTAGACCCCACCGACAGCAGGCGCAGAACTCGATCGAGGGCCGCTCTCACGCTGAGCTCCTCTGGCAGCTTCAGCGGCTCGAGCTTCGGCGGAATGCGCTCGAACTCGAACGTCTTCTGCGGCATGTCGCCCAGCACGTCCTTCAGGACCAGATCGACCGGCCTCGAGCCATATGCTCGGGCCTCAATAGCAGGGCATCGTTCTCCTGGTACTCGGCGCCCCAGATCTCCAGCACGGAGAGCGTGTCATCGCCGAGCGGGATCTCGCGGATCTCGATCCTCGCTCCCGCCGGCTCGACTATCTCCTTCAGTACGTTGCAGTTACCGCCGGCGCCCTGGTCGTGGATACTCACGATGGGATTGCGATCGCCCAGCTCGACGCAGGCACGGATCACGCGGTTGACCTTCTGCTCCATCTCGGCGTCGCCGCGCTGTACCGCGTTGAAGTCGAGCTCCTCGACGTTCTCGCCCTGCACCATGCTCGACGCGGCTCCGCCACCCATCCCGATCCGGTAGGCCGGCCCGCCGATCTTGACGACCCACATCTCTTTCTCGGGACTGCCCTTCTCGACGTGCCGCGCGTCCATCTGGCC